>JBCBZF010000150.1:0-9092 GCA_039815525.1 Bacteroidota bacterium
ACATCTGGTGGTCAATGAGTTGACCGGCCATGTCCTTAAGCAAAATCTGGTATTCTATCGCTTTGTTTAGCGGGTAGGAAAAGGATAGTCTCAGATCTATTTCATCTCTATCCTGCGGAATGCCGACCAGAGGAAAAAAGGCATCTTGCATTTCTGGTGGCAAGCGCTTTCTCAGCACTTCCCGTTCCTGAAAACTTTCCATAAAATTGACAAAATCTTCCTGCGATGGCATAAATTTCGTTGGAGATCCCAGTTCATTTTCAACCAAAGATTGAATTTGGCTTGTAAACACTTCGCGGCCAGCCGGATTCAGTTTGAATGGATTCACTTTATCCGGCGAAATTCTTATTTCTACTTCAGTTACCTCAATGGCCCGAAAAGGCACGATAGAATCCCACTCCATCGGATAATGATCTTCCCAGCGTGGACTGGACAACACCACCGGATTGACGAAAACAGAAATCGAACCAGTGCCGGATGACTCCGGGAAATCCACGCCCAGCCATAGAAAGAGGTAGCTATAAGCAGTTCTGGACATATGAGGCCGATCAGGATAATCCGCCAATTGTTCGTCTGCCTGAAAGAATTCACCAAATTGGTTACGTCTTATCTGAACTGGATATACGTTTGCTTTTCCCCATAATTCTTCCAGTTGACGAATGATCGGGAATACAGCTTCCTCTGAGCCTGGTGTCTGAAAGTTGAATGAATGTGATATGTCAGAATATGTCAATTGACGAAATCCTGGTACCTGATCAAGGTCAGTCTGTTGGTTTTCTTGTGTCTCAGCACAACTGATTGGGATAAGGGTACACATGACCCAAAGTGCCCTGATGATTTGTTGTTTCATGCTTGTAACGTGCTGTTAGAGGTGGAGCAAAATCACGCCTCACTGTAAAACTCCAGCGCATCAACAATCTCCTCTTCAGAAATCGCCTGATTGACTTCAAAACTGCCGATGGCAGATAGCAGCGTACAGAGGATCTGGTCGCCCTCGTTTTTCTTGTCGTTGCGCGCCAGACGGGCGATCATTTTGAACTTCTCCTGGGGCAATTCAGCTTTGCCGTAGTGGTCAAAGAGGTAAGCCAGAATTTCATCCATTTCCGCGCCTTGCAGGAGGCCGCGTTTGTAAGAGATCCAGGTCTCTGCGGCCATACCCACTGCGATGGCTTCGCCATGCAACAAAGGCGCTTCAGAGCGAAGCAAAAAGCTTTCCACTGCATGTCCCACCGTATGCCCAAAATTGAGTGCCTTGCGGGCGCCTCTCTCTTTCGGATCGGAATCCACGATACGCTGTTTGACATCCACCGAGTGGCGGATCAATTCGGCAAAGTCCATTTGGCGCAGCTCTTTCTGATGCCGCAGCTGCTTCCAACGGGCCAAATCCGCAATCAGGTGATGTTTGATCACCTCGGCGAAACCTGAGCGCAGTTCGCGTTCGGAAAGAGTATCCAGAAAACCAGGATAAATGTATACACCCTGTGGTTGGGCAAACATCCCGATGTGGTTTTTCAAATCGTTGAAATCAACCCCCAGCTTTCCGCCCACACTGGCATCTACCTGGGACAACAAAGTAGTCGGCACCTGGACAAAATCAATGCCACGCTTATAGGTCGCAGCCACAAATCCACCCATATCGCCAATTACCCCTCCGCCAAGGTTCAGCACAATGCCATTGCGGTCAAAGGCTGACGCAGTCAGTGCTTCCCAAATCAACTTACAGGTATCCAGCGTTTTGTGTACTTCTCCGGCCCGAATCTCACATACATGATGTCTGGGCAAGTGAGGTTCCAACAAAGGATAACAAACTTCAGCCGTATGCTGATCAACCAATACCATCACCTGACGTCCTTTTCGGAGCGCAATTTTCTCTCCCAGTACAGCGAGCGCATTGTCTTGGATGATGATGGGATAATCAGTCATGGAAGGCAAAATAGAAGATTCAACCAAATTTTACGGACTCGGTGGAATGTTTTTTTATATTGGATGTGACCCAGCGTTTTTTCCGTCATCTGAAAGGCGAAAACACGCTATAATTCCTAGCAATCGCAAACGAAATAAATCATTATGGCTTTATTAGACCAATTGGCCTCCCAGTTTACTGGTGATGCACTCTCTCAACTGAGCAATCAGCTCGGAACCGACGAATCTACCACATCATCTGCCATCGGTGCAGCTTTGCCGATGCTGGTGAGCGCGCTCGCAAAAAATGCTTCATCTGATGAAGGTGCTGCATCATTGAGCAATGCCCTGCAGAAAGATCACGACGGTGGTATTCTGGACAACCTTGGTGGTTTCCTGGGTTCTGCTGACAATGGTGCAGGTCCGGCCATTTTGGGTCATATCCTCGGCAATAAGCAGAGCGGTGCCCAGGCTGGCATCAGCCAGATCAGTGGCATGGACGCTGGTAAAGCCGGCTCTCTACTCGAAAATCTCGCACCAGTTGTGATGGGCATGCTCGGTAAGCAGCAGCGTTCTGAGGGACTGGACATCGGTGGTCTGGCTGGTATGCTTATGGGTGCGCGCAACCAGGCGCAAAGCTCTGGCTCTCCAGCTATGGACATGATTGGTAGTCTTCTCGACCAGGACGGCGACGGCAGCTTCCTCGATGATGTAGGTGGCATGCTCGGTGGTCTCCTTGGAAAAAAATAGTCAAGCTATTATTGCAAACTACTATGGATGACCGGCTCCTTCGGAAGGGAGTCGGTTTTTTTTATGGCGTTTGTAGAGACAGCATACTTGCGGTCTCAAAACCTATGACGCATCATTTGATGTAAACAACCTACTTACGAGACAGCAGTGTGCTGTCTCTACAGAACTTCCCCCCCGCCCCTGAATTACATCTGCGCCACTCCTCCATCCATCACGGAGAAGAATCGCACCTCGCGCTGTTCGGATTCAGAGAAGGCGATCATCAGACGATCATAAGAAGTATCAGTGATAAAAATCTGGCCTTTGATTTCCTGGTCCAGGATATGCGCAATGTGCTGCAAGCGGTTTTCGTCCAGTTTGTCAAAGATATCGTCCAACAGCAGGATAGGGGAAAACCTGGCTTGCTGTTCCAGCAATTGGTACTGCGCCAGTTTGAGGGCGATGACAAAGGTCTTTTGCTGGCCCTGAGAACCAAAATTGCGGACGGATTGGTGGTTGATGGAGAAAATAAGTTCATCCCGGTGGCTGCCGGCCGAACTGTAGCCATTGACCCGGTCCTTCTCCATTTTTGCGCCCAACTGATTCTGCCAGCCTGCTTCGGTATTCTCCTTGATCGAGGGACGATAACGCACATTGGGGACCTCATTTTTACGCTCCGAAACAATGGCTTTGAAATAATGCTGAAAAATGGGCAGAAAATCTTCCACGAATTTCCCTCTGGCTTCCTGAATGGCAATCCCATTGGGAATCAATTGCATGTCCCATAAACCAATCTGTTCCTGATCGAATCCGCCGTGCTCGCCAAAATATTTCAGCAGAGCATTGCGCTGGGCCAATATTTTTTCGTACTGGATCAGGTTTCGCAGATAGCTGGGATCATATTGAGAGATGAGTTGGTCTACAAATTTGCGGCGATCCGCAGCCGGGCCATCAATCAGGTTGGTGTCATGTGGCAAAATGGCGACCATCGGGATGCGGCCAATGTGATCACTCATTTTTTTCAACGGATCTTTGTTGACAATGAGCTTTTTGCCTTTTCCCTTGACCACATTGCACTGAATCTGATAACTGAGATCGCCTTTTTCTACCTGCCCTTCATTGAGAAAAAAATCACCTCCCTCCTGAATGGCGTGCTGGTCCTGGGTATTGCGAAAACCACGGGTAAAGGACAAATAATGCAAGGCATCCAGCACATTGGTCTTGCCAGCACCATTCTCACCGACCAAACAGTTGATCGCCGGACTGAAGCCAAGTGCCAGCGCATCGTAATTGCGGAATTGCGTCAACTGAAGGCGGGAAATGTGCATAACGGGGGCAAAGGTAGGCAATTCAGTGAAAGCGTTCCCAAATTGGTCTGACAATGGTTTCAAACCTGTAACTTTTTTAGTTAATTGCTGCTTGTTTGAACGTACGCCTTTTACATTTCTAATCATCTCATGGCAACCACAAAGTCAAAGACCACAAGGTCCAATGGTAGCGCTACCCGTGGACGCAAGAAGAAGAAAGCTGTTTACAGCAAAGAGCAGGTCCTGAACTGGTATGAAAACATGCTCCTCCAACGTCGTTTTGAGGAGAAAGCGGGTACGCTGTATATGCAGCAGAAATTCCGCGGTTTTTGTCACCTCTACATCGGACAGGAAGCGATTTCTACTGGTTTGGAAGCAGCCATCCGTCCGGATGATCAGGTGATTACGGCTTATCGTGATCATGGTCCGGCATTGGCGCGCGGCCTTTCTCCCAACAAAGCCATGGCTGAGTTGTACGGAAAAGCCACTGGTAGCTCCAAAGGGAAAGGTGGTTCGATGCACTTCTTTGACAAAGAGCACAACTTTGTCGGCGGACATGGTATCGTCGGTGGCCAGATTCCATTGGGCGCAGGGATTGCTTTCGCCAATAAATACTACGACACTGATAAGCTCTGTGCCTGTATGATGGGCGACGGTGCGGTACGTCAGGGTGCTTTGCATGAAGCCTTCAACCTGGCCATGCTGTGGAAACTGCCGGTTCTCTACATCATCGAGAACAACCAGTATGCAATGGGCACTTCCGTTGAGCGTACCTCCAATGTAACTGAGCTGTATAAACTGGGGCTTTCCTACGATATGCCTTCCAAGCCAATCAACGCCATGGACATGCTCAATGTCATGGAAGAGTTGAAAGAGCCGGTTGAGCACATCCGTAGCGGCAAAGGGCCTTACCTGATAGAAATGAACACCTATCGCTACCGCGGTCATTCCATGTCTGACCCCATGAAATACCGTACCCGCGATGAACTGAACGAATTTAAAGATCGCGATCCGATCGCTGGTCTGTTGAAGTACATCTACGACAACAAACTGGCCACTGAAGAAGAAGTAAAGGCAATCGACGCCCGCATCAAGCAGACCGTCAAGGAATGTGTGGACTTCGCGGAGAACTCTCCTTATCCAGCTGCTTCAGAGCTGTACGAAGATGTCTACGTAACGGATTATCCGTACATCTTCGACTAAGAAGATCGATTGATCTGAAAGATATGAGCCACCTGCGCATTGCGTGGGTGGTTTTTTTGTATTCAAACGTGACTTTCTTTGCCTTTGCTTTAACAGACACCCACCAAAAAGTATACGTCTTCTACCAAAATGTTTACGTAAACAGCCGCTTTCCCATCCGACATTTGTATCAGAGGATGTTTCACCTTGATAATCGTATTGTTTAGATTCAGTTTTCTGATCATTTCCGTCCAACAAACTACCCCATGAAAAAGATACTCAAATGGTTTTCCATCAGTCTCGGCCTGTTGATCTTCATTGTACTCGGAATTGGGGCGAGCTTCCTCACCTTCAGTCCGCAGTTTGGCGGAACAGTCAGTGATCTGCAAAAAGAAGCTTATGCAAAAACAGGCCATTATGGGGAAGGCATTTTCATCAATGATGAGGAAATCGTTATGGAAATCAATTGCCACAGCATCACCGAAATGCTCAAAGAGACGCTGAACCCCGATCCCAATGTCGCCCCTGATCATAACATTGAGGTTGAGAAAATTGATCCGCAAAGCTTGATGGACCAGGTTGATACACTCACCAGGATCACCTGGCTGGGACATTCATCTTTTTTGATCGAAACCGGTGGGAGGAAGATCTTACTTGATCCCGTTTTTGGGAAAGTCGCCGCACCGCATCCCTTCCTGGGTAGAGCCCGCTTCAATCGGGACATGCCCATTACCATTTCGGAGCTAAACGATATTGATGCCCTCATCATTTCTCATGATCATTATGACCATTTAGATTATCCTTCCATCAAGGAGCTAAAAGACAAAGTTGGCCACTTTTTTGTCCCGCTGGGTGTCGGCAATCATTTAAGAAGATGGGAAATCAGTGAGGATAAAATTTCAGAGTTAGACTGGTGGCAGGAGGAGTCTTTTCGGGATTTGACCATCATCCTGACGCCATCCCGACATATGTCAGGCCGAGGGCTTGCGGATCAGTCGGCGACGCTATGGGGATCCTGGATCATTCAAAGTCAATATGCTAATATCTACTTTAGCGGAGATGGTGGCTACGGAAAGCATTTCAAGGAAATCGGGGCGAAATATGGACCCTTTGATGTGGGTTTGATGGAATGCGGACAATACAATGAATTGTGGAGAGATATGCACATGATGCCCGAAGAGTCGGTGGAGGCAGCCATAGATGTACAGGCGAAACGCATCGTCCCGATTCACTGGGGCTCATTTGCCTTGGCGACGCATAGCTGGACGGACCCGATAGAACGCATCACCAAAGCGGCCCGGGAAAGGAATGTTCCCATTGCGACGCCTAAGATTGGTGAACCCATTCAATTATCTGATTCGATGAGCTTTCCGCAGGAAGCCTGGTGGGAAAGCGAGTAATCGGCACGAAAATGTATAGAGAACCATGAAAGAGCTGTTTTTTAAGAATATTGCTGAATTCCATGCCTACAACGAAATGCCTGAACCGGAAAATCCATTGTTCAGTGTGTCACACATCGTAAAAGGGGAAACTGAACAAGCAATCTGTGCTGAAGAAAACGAGGCCATCAGCCTGAGCTGTGATTTTTATACCATTAGTCTGAAAAATATCATTTCAGGCGAACTCATCTATGGCCGAACCAGGTATGATTGCAGCAAGGGCACCCTTCTCTTTACATCGCCGAATCAAACCCTCGTCTTTCAGGATCTGATCTTCAGCTCGGAAGCCTATCACCTCTCATTTCACAAAGACTACATCCGCGGATCTGAATTAGAGAAACGGATCAAAAAGTATAGCTTTTTTGAATACCGGGTGAATGAAGCTTTACATCTATCTCCCAAGGAAGAAACCCAGCTCAAAGCCATTTTCCGAAACATTGAGGCCGAATATCACAACAATCAGGATGAATTTTCCAGGGAAATTATCCTTTCGCAGTTGGACACCCTGCTCAAATATTCAGACCGATACTATAAACGCCAGTTTCTGCATCGAAAGCCGATCAATCAGACCATGTTGTCCCAATTTACCGAGGTTCTGAATACGTATTTTGAGGAGGGGCAATTACAGGCGAATGGTGTCCCGAGCGTTGAATGGATTGCGGAAAAGCTGGCCGTAAGCCATCGGTATATGAGTGATATGATCAAGGCCGAGACCGGCAAAACTGCGGTAGATCAAATCAATTTGTTCCTCATTGAAGAGGCGAAGAGTCTCTTGCTTGCACCCAAAGTATCCATTTCAGAAACTGCCTATCAGCTTGGATTCGAATATCCCCAGTATTTCTCACGCCTTTTTAAGAAAAAGACAGGCATGAGTCCAAAAGTGTATATTGAAATGCATTCGAATTGATGATTTGAGAAGAAAAACACTGATCTGGACCAGGTTTTGAAAAAGCGCCACCTCAAAAAAGGCCAGATTCTCCAGCGTGCTGGAGAATTGAACAGCAAAGTCTACATCGTCAGATCGGGCTTGTTGCGGAGCTATTCAATTGACCACAAGGGTAAAGAACACATCTTCATGTTTGCGCCGGAAGGCTGGGTGATTGGCGACAATGTTTCCCCTGATCAACCCACTGATCTCTTCATTGATGTGCTGGAAGATTCGGTGGTGCTACAAAAGGAAAAGGACATCTCGGCCGAATATGAGATCCCCAAATTCATCCGGCGCATCGAAGTGCTGCAAAAACGGGTCATCATGTTGATGAGTGCCAGTGCGCTGGAGCGATATGAACATTTCCTCGAAACCTATCCTGATATCGTTCAACGCGTTCCCCAACGAATGATCGCTTCCTATCTGGGTATCACCCCCGAAGCCCTGAGTACCGTGAAGCGGCAGGCTAAATAGACATTCTCCCTCTTTATTTCTTAATCTACATTAATGCCCGTTAGTCGTTTCGGGCAATAGATTCGCCATTGTTCACGACAAACGCGAATCCAAATCAATAGACATGATAAAAACATTCTTGAAAATATCTGCGATCCTGTGGATCATCTGGGGGCTGGTACATATGCTGGCAGGGGTGATGACTGTCTCAGGCGTTTTTTCTGGTGATTTGAGCATCCCGATTGGCGGCATTTTGGATGGGGTTGATCCAGCGATGCTAAAAGCTGATTATCCTGCGCCTTTAGGTGGGATTTTGGGACAGCACGGTTTTAACCTGCTGTGGTTTGGCCTGATTACCCTCATCGCGGCCTTCTACATCTGGAAAGGAAACCGCAATGCCATTTACCTCGCTGCCATCGTCGGTGGCCTGGCTGATCTTGGCTATTTCATCTTCATTGATCTGGGTGGGTATGCCAAATTTTTCCCTGGAACCCTGATGACTATTGTGTCGGCCTCGGCCATTGTGCTGAGCTTGTACGCGCTTTCTAAAAGTCAGAATGGATGAGTGAGTAAGCTTTCAACTCATTAAAAATATTCCGTGCGCCACATGCCGCACGGAATATTTTCATATAGGTTAGCCCTAAGGGCAATCGCACTGTTTGGAGTCTTTTACTTTTTCCAGCAAATCTGTCAACGTGAGAGACTCTTCCCACTCAACACCATCCGTTGACGTTGTCCCACCAACCGAATAGCTGTTTACGGCCACCTGGAGACCTTCCGGGATAAATTCCTCTACGTAAGGATAGACATGCTGATAGCCAACTTCTGCAAAGTAAATCAGGAAGTATTTGGTGTTTAATTCTTCATTTTGAGGCCCATTGCCCTTACAGTTTGTGGTAATATCGTTTAGGTAACCTCTCAATCTGCCGAGCGTCCCATTGTTCATCAGTTCATTGTAGGTAGTATCAAGCAATGCACAGGCAGCAGAGTCAATCAACATCGGACCGGTCTCGAATTCTATCGGGCTGCCGGCAATATGATAATCGAAGCTGCCAGCCGTGGACTGATCTTTCAACCAATTGATCAGAGGGGGAACAATGGTACCCGGGACAATGGTCTCACCAAATCCGCAGAGAGTATCCTGAAATTGTG
>JBCBZF010000065.1:0-12208 GCA_039815525.1 Bacteroidota bacterium
CCGAAAACATCGGGGGGATCACCGCCGCGACAAAGACGAAAATACCTGCTACGGCTACCGCATAAATGGCGACTTCAACATCAACCACTGCGTCTGCGGTGCCGCCTACACCATCAGGAGACTTCAGGTTTAATCCTCTCGCATGATTGGACATCGCCTTGCGGATGGCCGGGTCTTTCTGGATGTCGCTCATGACGGCCTGACTCAGCGGACGACCGGCCATTTTGCGTTTGATCATTCCTGCCATTTTTTGCTGGAAGGCCTGACCATCACGGTAACCAGTCAACTTGGCCACCACGGATCGTACCAATGCAATGGCCTGATCAAGTGTCGCTTTGATGCGGGGGCGATTGCCACTGGTCATGACTTTTTTAAATGTCTCAAAATAGCGCGGACCTTTCTGAAGGCGAATCTCCTTGATGATGCGATTCTCCATCGCAATCATGCGGGCCTTCTGCTGACGGCTATTGAGCACACCGTCAAGACTTACATTACGCAGTTGGGGAATTTTTTGCGCCAAAGTACCTCTGGCAAACATGACCGCACGGAAGTAATCTTCACCTGAATAAGCTTGTTCGCCCAATTCGTAGGACGGGGAAACCGGAGCGGCCTGAGTCTGTCCCAAAGAGATCAGCAAAAGGCTGAACATGAGGGTTCTGACCATGGAAAAAATAGGGTTTTTCATGACAAAAATGATTGTTTGATGTAAAAAATAATTGCTGGGTAATGACCCTGAAATCAATATCTGAACTCGATTTTGGTGAAATTGAGTGTGATTTGTTCTGTATACAGTCTACTCTGATTGGTAGACAGATAGTCGAGGGGGTTCATGACGTACAAAATGACCTGGCAAACCGCAATGACGCAGTGAACATCCACCACAATACCACTTTGACTTCCGCCATCACCCTTGATACTCTGACTGCGAATGCTTCGCTGCATGGCCGGTTTGCGCAATTCCGCGGCGATCTGACTACCGGTGAGTGCTTTATTACCCGATTGCGCCATCATGCCACGAATTTTACCTTCCAACTGGGTATTGGGACGCACCTTACTGACCGCTGCCAGCGCCTTTTTATACATTTGACTACCATAGGTCAGGCCACGTTTGACCTGGGCAGGATTTTTGGACAGCATCTGCTTTTTGAATTGTCCAAAGAATGCAGGTTGACTCTTGCGGATATACTGGATCATGGCGGTTCGTAGCTTCTGCACTTTGCGAAGCTGGGCCGGATCTTTGACAAAGTTGCCAATTTGAAGCCCATTAATCTGGGGAATTTTTTTTGCCAACGCGCCTTCCGCAAAGAATACAGCGCGGAAAATGGTTTCTCCACTGGGTGTTTTCGCTGGCCTGGCCAATTGACGATTTTGCGCACCAATACTGAGTGAGAGAATGCTCAGACAGAGCATCAGCAGAAGAGATTTACAGTTTTTCATACATTTTTGGTTTAAGTGGTCATTCGTTTGATAGGTGAAGGGGGGAAATGAGCCAGGGACAGAACCATGGTTTCAGACAATATTGTGTCATCCAACTGGTCCTTTTCCCTGCTCATCATCAACACAGACACAATTGTGCTCCGGGCTACATGCTAGCCAATACACTTATTGTCCCATAAAACTGACAGAAAAGAATGTGCGGTTAGGCAGTCGTTGTTCAGTAGAAATGGTATGCCCTACACTGAGGTAAAATTGGTCGGTGATGAATAAATTGACCTCAATGTTACCAGTAAGAATACTGTGGCTCGGTTTATTGCCTCTTTCATCAATGAACACGCGGTCATATACATCAGAGCGAAGAATTTGCATGGCGGTCCCATAAACTCTGAAGGATAAATTACCGCGCATCCGGTCCCGCAGGCTTTCTCCTCCCTCGGCGCTGGGCTGTACCAATGGAATCAGATAGCGCAGATCAAGAGAAGATTGAAGGATCGGTACCAGAAAATCATTTCCTTCGGTTCGATTTTGGGCATCCAGTAATTTTCCGCCCAATCGAAAGTCAAGCTGCGCCCCTCGAAAATCACGGTTGAGCCGATCGTGTCCATTGGCGAAATAGGCGACTTTAGACAATGCAATATTGGCCAGACCACCGATTTGGTTGAGGATCCCATCACTGAGAACCTGGGCGGTATCTTCTCTCGGGATAGAGAATGCCGGCGTGCTATTGAAGACATAAAAGTCCCATTCCTGCTTGCCAATTAAGGCCGCCAGTTTAAAGGTTTTGAGACTCAAAGTTGGATTAGACGAAGAAAATCCCAGGGATGCCTGGTCAAATATTTCAGTTTCAACCACACCTTCGGTGGAGGTGGAATCGAAGTCCGAAAACTCGACCAATTGGGCATGAAGGGTACTGCAGGCCAGTAAAAGGCCCAATAAAATAAAGCGGAACATGTCTGTGATTGATTAAAGTGTGTTGTTTATCGTAAGCTGATCTTTCTGATCACATGATTGCCGGCGTCTGCGACATACAGTGCACCATCTGGTCCCAGGACCATGCCGCGTGGATCATTGAACTGTGCCTGCTCGCCTGGGCCATCCTGATGGCCCAGCAGCCCGTCTCCAGCGATCAATTCGATATGGAAATTGCTAATCGAAATCATCCGGATACGATGGTTTTTGTCTGCGACAAAGATATTTCCACGCGGCCCAATGGCTACGCCATAGGGTGATTTAAACTGGGCAGAGAGCGCCGTTCCATCGCCATTGCTATAGCCAGGAATTCCGGTACCTGCAATGCTCATACAAAAGTCCTCGTTTTGAATTACCTTGACTTTATGATTGCCACGATCAGCCACGACCAGTTGGTCCAGCGGATTGACTGCAATGGCTACCGGTCCGTCTAGTTGGACTGCGATGCCTTCTCCATCTACGTCTCCTGCAGTGCCATTGCCAACCAGCGTACTCACCAGTCCGGTAGGGGTAATGTGGCGGATACGGTGATCGGTCCAATCGGCGACCAGTAATTCCCCTTCAGAATTCAGGACCAGGCCATAAGGGGATTCAAACTCTGCCGCAGCCCCTTGCCCATCCAGATAGCCAAATTCTCCACTACCGGCAAAGACGGATACTTTCTGACTGGGATCGATCTTGCGGATACGACGATTGAAATAATCTGCGACATACACATTGCCATCCTGATCTGCTGCGACATCAATGGGAAAGTGAAATTGTGCATTGTCTCCTGTACCACTTGAATAACCTGCTTTGCCACTGCCGGCCATGGTACTAATCTCACCAGTTGCTGGATTGACCTTACGGATGAGATGGTTTTTCGAATCAGCCACATACATCATCCCTTGTCCATCAAAACTCAGCCCACTTGGGAAGTTGAATCGGCCCTCTACACCATCATCGCTACCAGGTTGATCAGGCTCTCCTGCCACCGTACTTACTTCGATGGTATAACGGTACGTAAAGATGGTATCTGTCTCTTCGAAGAAGTCTCCAGCAGTTACGCTAATCAACCCCCTCTCGGCTCCTTCTGGCACTTCCACGACCAATTCAGTTTCACTGGCCGAAAGTACATTGGCGGGCAAACCACCGGCGAATACGACTGCATTCTCGGCTGGTGTCGCGCCAAAGTTCTCACCTACCAATGTCACCTCTTCTCCCATCTTTGCAGTTTTTGGGAAAAAATCATCGATGGAAATGGGCCGGAGAATCTTGAAGTCTGGTGCTTCAGATACTTCATTGGAAAACAAGTCATTGATGCGCGCGACCACTGGTCCGTCAGTGGCTTTATAAGGAACCCGTACTTTTAGGCTATTGGGTAGAACTTCGATTACTTCAGCTGAATCCCCATTGAAGGTCAGTAGATCGCGTCCGATACTGAAGCTGCCAATATTCTCACCCCTGACTGTAATGGTATCAAGATATAAGCCAAATGGTGGGTCCAACTCCGTGATGACAGGACAAGCCGGACAAGGACAGGGATCTGCCCCGGGTTCTCCACATTTTTTTTCACAGGCAGTACTGGTCAGAAGCAATAAAATGATCCCAATGTAGAAAAGCATGGCTGGGATCGTTGCTGTGTCGGTTTGTTGTATGAGGCGTTTCATATGGAATTATGTTGATTTCACCCGATCTGTCGAGACAAGCAATCTGGAAATCAACAGCAACAACGATTTTTTTGATTTTCCGTAACTTGATCCCATATGAATGATGCGGAACTCATAGAAGGCATTCAGGCTGGCGGCAGTCGGCAGGAAAGCTGCCTCAATCTGCTGTTTGACAAACATCGGGGGCTGGTGGGGACTGGAATCACCAAATACCGATTGTCAGAAGAAGATGCCATTGATGCGTTTTCAGATGCGATTCTTGCCTTGCGCAAACAGATCATGGAAGGCAAATTCAGGGGGGACTCGAAAGTCTCTACCTATCTGTACACAATTTTTTCCCGCCGATGTGTTGATCGGGTGCGAAAAGCTGCGACTAACAAAGTGTTGACCAGTCCGGAATATCCCGATGTGGGAGATCCTGATCCTGGCATCGAAAAGCAATTGATCACACAGGAAGCTTTTGAGCACCTGATGGGATTCATGGATCAACTCGGTGAAGTATGCCGGAACATCCTCATGTACCGCTACTACTACGGTTATGATGATATGGCGGAAATTGCCCGTTTGGTGGGCGCCAAAAACGCCAACACCGCCGGAAGTCTTCGCCATCGCTGCATGAAGCAATTGCTAAAAATTATTGGGAAAGGGTGATTTGTGTACAATAAGAAAAAGGTGAAATGATGACGGATACATTCATAGAACTGGCAGATCGGTATTACGATCAAAAAATGACAGCTGCGGAAAGGGCTGAAATTGAGAACCGTCTACAGACAGACGATTCTTTTGCTGCCCAAATGTCCCAATACCGGGAAGCGCGCCAGGCAGTTGCTGTATGGAGTGAAGAAGAGATCAAAGCGCGTTTCCGGCGCCGCTATGCCGAACATGCCGAGTCATCTGTAAAAGAGGCAAAGACCATCCCACTTTTCCGCCGAAGCTGGCTTTATGCTGCCGCCGCAATTGTGGTGCTACTGGTGGCAGTATTTTTGGGACGTTCTGGCCGGCAAGCCAGCCCGGAAGATATATTTGGTCAACATTTCAGCATGCCCAGTCTGAGCAGCGCCAGAGGGGCAGAGGCCGATTCGGTTGCAGTCCTGCAACGCTTTCAGCAAGCCAACGCCTGGTATCTGGCGGAGCAGTATGATTCTGTCTTATTGGTCATGCCGGAGATTGTCAATGATTCAGCTTTCAACCGGCAGGCCTCCGCCTGGTTGCACATTGGCATGAGTCATTATGCCCTGGGCCAGGAAGTGCAAGCTCTGGAAGCTTTGGCCAAGGTGTCAACTGAAAGTCCCCTGGTGCACCAGGCCAATTGGTATCGGGGGCTGATATTTCTGAAACAAGGGAAGCTTGCTGACGCGAGACCCATCTTTACCCAATTGGTGCAGGAAAGTCGTTTCTACGGGAAAAAAGCACAGGAAATCATTGATCAGTTAGGAGACTAAACTGTAGGGAAACATGCTTCCAATCGCAAAAACGGTCGGTGCCATTAGCATCGACCGTTTTCTTGTATCATCACAGGCTTTCTTACGCCACGATCAGATCTATTAGTTGTAAGGCTTGGGCGGATCTTTCTCCGGCAGGGAAATTGATCCGGGAATGCCCAAAAGAGGAAACTCCTTTCGCAAAGGAAACCATTTGAAATCCTCCGGCATATACATCCGACGAAGATCGGGATGTGATTTGAAGGTGATCCCAACCATGTCAAATACTTCTCTTTCAAACCAATCCGCTGCAGTCCAGAGAGAAACCACTGAATCTACTTCAGGATTGTCCTCTTCTACACGACAACTAACCCGCAGGCGCTGACGCCCTTCCAGGTTACAAATGTTGTAAGACAGTTCGAAGCGTAATTCGTCAGTATAATTGTCTGTACCAGTAATGTCGGCGAGATAATTGAAGCCATATTCTCGCTTCAACAGTTGCAACACTGCTTTGATACGGTCTGCTTTGACTTCAATGGTCAACTCATTGGCATAGCCACGAACATCAATGATGTCATCTTGTATGCTTGCCTTGAGGGTATCTAAAAACTGATGATCAGCCATAGTCTGTGAAAAATATCTTTGAACATGTACCTAACCCCAATTGGCGGGATCTTGTTGCCAATTCAGGATGGTTTTTTGTTCCTGGGGTTGAAGATAGTCAAACTCGGTTGCTTTTTCCAAGAGATCCTTCAGATTTGTCAAGGTCTGAAAGCGGGTTCCATTTTGCTGATAAGCTGCTTCTGCCTGGGGAAATCCATAACTGAAGATGGCCAGGGTTTGCAAAACCGTTGCACCGGTCGCCTGCATGGCCTCTACCGCAGCGATGGAGCTTTTTCCGGTTGAGATCAAATCTTCAATGATGACGTATGTTCCCTTATCGTCTACCTTGCCTTCTACCAGGTTTTTCATGCCATGTCCTTTGGCTTTGGCCCGAATATAGACAAAGGGTAAATTCAATACATCTGCCACCAACATACCATGTGCAATGGCACCAGTGGCCACACCAGCAATGCCCGTAACTTGTGGGAAATCAGCCTTGATGATCTCTACAAAGGCATCCCGGATGGCTGTGCGGATTTCTGGATAGGATAGCGTCAGACGATTATCACAGTAAATCGGTGATTTCCAGCCCGAACTCCAGGTGAAGGGCGTGGTCGGCTGAATGCGGACTGCGTTGATTTTTAGCAGAGACTCTGCTATTTTCGTGCTTCTCACTGAAAAAAGGTCATTGTTTTCGCTGGCAAAGCTATGAAAATTTTTGCTCTCCAATTGTGCACAGAATTTAGTGTTAAACCGCTCCACCAGAATTATGAATTTCCCTTAATATCTTATGCCGATCTGATGGGATACCTTTTCAAAGGCACCAACTTCCCGGACCAGCAGTTTTATGTGCAGGCAGAGAAAGGAGAAGCTTTCCAGCAGAATGTATTTGACCTGACCACCAATGATGTCTGGCGGGAACTCGAACTAAACATTCATTTTCTTTTTGATAAACAGAAAGAGTTAGACCTTTTTCTGGAAGGTTACATCGATCTTTACAAAGGAAAAGATGCGGCCGGAGGTTTGGTGGTCAACGAAAAAAATGAATATCTCTGCATTTTCAACCGCAATCGATGGACCCTTCCCAAGGGAGGCGTTGAATGGCTTGAACCAATCAAGGATGCGGCAATCCGGGAAGTGATGGAGGAGACCGGTTTGGAAAAAGTAGAGGTGACCGGCGACATGAAAGAGACGTATCATACTTTCCGGCGTCGGAAAAAGTGGGTTCTCAAAACCACTTATTGGTTCAGAATGTCTGCCCCATCAGATGCATCCCTGGAACCGCAGGCTGAGGAAAATATCGAAGATGTGCGTTGGATGAGCCATGAAGATTGGCTCAACGTGGCCTCGGATACCTATCCCCTGGTTCGTCATATCTTTGAAGAAGAATTTGCGCGCAGCCTGATCTAAGTGTGAAAAAAGCGGCTGTTCTTCATCTACATGACAAAAGACCCACCTATGAAATACCTGATCTCGATCTGGTCCATCTGTTTATTGCCCTTGCTCGGTCAAAGTCAGGTTGCTTACTGGCAAAAATATCTTGGAGGATCAGGCTATGATGCTGGAAAAGAGCTTTTTCTTAAATCTGATGGAACCTTGATTGCAGCCGGAAGCATTCAATCAACAGACTTTGCCGGAAAGGACAATCATGGAAAAAGCGGAGACATTCTTGCGATCAAACTTGCGACTCAGGGAAAAGTCTTCTGGACGGCCACATTGGGGGGAAGTGAGGAAGAGAAACTCAACGAAATGATTGAAACCCGTGATGGCGGGTATATGTTGGTTGGCACCACTGCGTCCGATGACGGAGATGTCAATGGAAACCACGGTGGAACAGACGCCTGGCTGGTCAAAATGGATGATGCCGGCAAGGTGTTGTGGAGTCGTTGTTATGGCGGAAGTGGGGATGATCAGGGGAAAAGTATCATTGAAACCAGCGACGGAGGTTTATTGATTGCAGGTGAGGCAGGGTCCAATAATGGCAATATGCAGTCTCAGGCTTTTGGTGGCCTGGATGCCTGGGTAGCCAAACTCAATGCCCAGGGCGACATCATTTGGGAATATCATTTTGGTGGCAGCGGAAACGATAAGGCCGAACGGGTACACGAGATTTTACCCAATACCTACACCATCATTGGCAGCACGGATTCACGGGACATTTCCAATGCGCCTTCGCTTGGGAAAAAAGATGCCTGGGTGTGGACGGTGGACCAGAACGGAGAATTGTTGTGGCAAAAAAGATATGGTGGCGAAAGCCATGACGATGTTCACGACAGCTTTGTCGATGATGCCGGCCAGATCATTCTGGCGGGTACCACTTTTTCGACTTCAAAAGACATTACGGAGAACAAAGGACAAGGCGACTGCTGGTTATTGAAGCTGACGGCCAAAGGGCAGGTGATCTGGAGTAAAAATTACGGCGGGGAAAGGCCAGACGGTTTCAACGGCATCAGCCCGACCAGCGATGGTGGCTATTTGTTATGTGGAATGACCAAATCAAGGGGCGGCGACATCACCGTAAACCTGGGATATTTCGATGGTTGGTTGGTGAAAACCAATGCAGAAGGCGAAATTTTGTGGACCCGGACCATGGGATTTGAAGCCAAAGACGCCCTCAACAAAGCGGTCGAGGCACCCAATGGCGGGTTTCTGACCATTGGGACGGTCCAATTGGCTGAGAACGGCATGAGCCTCCCCGGACACAATGGCAGCAGCGATATGTGGCTCGCCAACATCAGTGATCCGAAACGATCAGGTGTCAAACCCTATGTAACCCCACCAGTCCTTTTCGGAAAAATCATTGACAAAGACACCCAGCGCCCTCTTTCTGCGTCCATTACCCTCACCAATAATGCGACCCTGGACTCCATCACCAGTACCCAATCTGAGCGAAGTGACGGAAGCTTTATCATGCTGTTGCCTGCTTATGGCCTGGTATCGATCAATGTATTGACCCCGGGTTATCTGTTTTATGGACAAGACATCCAGATGGACACGGTGATCAGTGAAACCTCAACGGCGCTAACCATCGGTCTGGAAGCAGTGCGAATTGGAAGTTCTCTGATTCTTCGGAACATCTATTTTGAAACCGGGAAGTGGGACATCCTCAAACCTTCTTTTGCGGAATTAGAGCGAATGGTAGCCTTTCTGGAACTCAATCCCCGGGTTCAGATTGAGGTGAGTGGCCATACCGATAATACCGGGAACAAAGATGAAAAAGTACAGCTTTCCCTTAATCGGGCCAATGCGATTCGGGACTATCTGGTCAAAAGAGGGATCAATAAAGGGCGCATGAAGGTGAAAGGTTTTGGGATGTACCGTCCAATTGCCTCCAATGCGACTGCTGATGGTCGCCGTAAAAACCGGAGAGTGGAGTTTAAGGTGATCAACAAATAGGTCCGATTGTTCGTTATTCTTGTGAATGAAAATGCTAAAAGCTTTGATGAAATATATTTTTCTTCCAGTCCTGCTTGTCTTCTCAGGTCATTTTCTGATTGGGCAGGACGTCAACATTGATGGGACAGATGCAGAATGGACCATGGGCGAACTAATGGTACAGAGCGGGACCAAACTGGCTTATGCATACCGACAGGATACCGAGAAATTGTATGTTCTGATCCGTGCCAATGACCCTGGAACCATCCGGAAGGTATTGGTCAGGGGGTTGCGATTGTGGGTGAATCCGGATGGCAAAAAGAAAAGACTCTACGGGCTTGGCTATCCAATCGGGGCCATGGCAGAGCCTGATCAAATGGCAAAGTTGGAAGAAAAGCCATCGATCTTGGCGCAGCCTACTGCCGGTCCAGATAAAATGATGGCGGACTTGGTCTTGCGTCAAAAGGGGAAAGT
This sequence comes from Bacteroidota bacterium, assembly GCA_039815525.1. Lineage (GTDB taxonomy): Bacteria > Bacteroidota > Bacteroidia > J057 > J057 > JBCAWW01. Next base: position 9,929 of record JBCBZF010000065.1, read on the forward strand.
TCTCATAAAAGGTTTGTACGGAATGGGGGAAGAACCAATTTTAACCCGTCTGTCAGAATTAGATACCAAAATAGAAGTTGGCATGAGTCTGACGGATCAGGATGAATTGATCATCGAAATGGCCTTCCCTTTTGACGCCTTACCTGAGATGAAAAAAGTCAAGCCAGAATGGCAAATTGGCATTGTGACCACAGCCGGTACCGGCGAAAAAGCACAAATGTCGGTAAGTGGTGCGCCCATGCCGACAGGAGTCGGCGGTCCGGGTAGCCTGGGGCAACAAAGCCAGTTGGGTATGCCTGGTGCAGGTGGTGGCCGACGTCCCGCTACTCTCAGTAGCTCCCGTAAAGGTTTTTCGGAACCCATCCGGATTTGGACCAAGTTGTCGGTCAAGCGCTAAATTACGTCCGCAAAGGAAAACCATCCCTTTTTTCCGATCAACCATTCTGCCCCTATGACAGCGCCCAGTGCAAAGCCTCTGCGGTTGTGGGCGCGGTGCTGAATGCTAATGCTGTCGATCTCTGACGTATAGGAGACCCTATGCGTACCGATGATCTCACCACTGCGGACATAACCCACTGATAATTCATCTTCCCGTGGGGCGCGTTTGCGGAGCTCATCGCTGGCCATGGCCTTTTTGCGGTCCAATTCCTCTAATACCTGCAGGGCAAGTGTGTAAGCAGTTCCGCTAGGAGAATCAGCTTTATGACGGTGGTGTCGCTCTTCGATGAAACAATCATACTGTTCGTGGCGATTCATCAAAGCCGCTAACTGTTGGTTAAGCCGGAACAGAATGTTGACCCCGATCGAAAAATTGGATGCGTAAAGAAAGGTGCCTTCTTTCTCTGCTACCAGATCTTCAAAAAATGCTATTTGTTCGTACCAGCCAGTGGTGCCACTTACCATAGGAATACCAGCGTCCAACACCGCGGTGAGATTGTCAGAAAAGCTATCAGGATGGGTGAATTCAATTACCACATCCGTGTTTTCCTGGGATAGCAGCTGAAGTTCTTCCTGATTATGGCGGTCAATGGCAAAAGAAATGTGATGATCCCGGGCAATGGCTTCCTGTTCGATCGCCTTTCCCATTTTGCCGTATCCAATCAATGCAATGCGAGACATAGGCCAAATGTAAGGTCTTTTCTGAACTTTTATGTTGAAGAGAAAAGTGCCAATATTTCAACAAAGGCAAGGCTAGCCAGGTCAAAATTGCAGACTAAATGCGACCCCAGGCATCAAGGGGCCCATCGGACTGTTGGGGACCGGATTGGTCATCCGGATTTTGGTATCAAAGGAGAGGTCCTCAGATACATCGAAGCCTTTCAAATGGGCATCAACATAGGCTTCCACTACATGTAGGAGGTGATAGCCAGCCAGAATCACAATGGCATAGTCGCGGTCGCGACGAAACTTATTGCGGCGGGTCCGAATCCCTTCATTGTCAAAACCGTCAAAGTCAGGATCTTCATTGCCAACGATTTCATCCGTCGCCAGTAGAAAGGCATTGCGATGACGGGTATATTGTCGCTGATTGAAATCAATCCACAGGGCTGCTACGCCATAGCCGCCGTAGAAAAGCGGGATCTTCCAGTAGCTTTTGTTGTAAGCCTGGCCCCAGCCAGGAATCATCAGACTGCGTTGCCAGGCTACTTCCGGATCAAATGGCGGGCGTGGCCCTTGTGGTTGCAGACCTTTGGGCCAGGGGAGTTTGATGTCATATTCTTCCCAGGGAATGGGAATGACCAGTTTGGCTTTTTCCTCTTCGCCTGTAATCCGTGGAAGCTGCTTTTTGACTCCCTCTACCAGTTTTTTGAGTGGCTTTTTTTTCGCCTTGATGATTGAGTCTGTTGCGGGCAGAAGCGGATTGATGGCCAACATGCTGTCAGTAGCCGTCGGCATATCGACTGGTGCGATGATTGGTGAGTCGATTTTACTTGTATCAACCGGAAGGCTCAGGCTATCAGTCTGGGCAAACAATTGTGTGGATAGGCCCAGGAACAATAGCCCTAAAAGAGGTATGAAGATACGCTGCCGACCAGATCTGCTCATGACCACAAAGTGTAAGTATCCTGTCCAAAGGTTGTATCGGGTGTTTACAAATCCAGGAGCTCCAGGGCTGAGCATCAGGTGCGCATTGACGCGCAGGATCACCATGGCCTCTCGGGGCTGTCGCGCCAATCCATCAGGCACTTTCAACGCATCTTCGAAGTACCCGACGGACCGCTCGTATTCGCCGGTGTAGAGGTAGAAACCCCCGGCCCGGAGCGCCACGAGGAGCGAAAC
>JBCBZF010000382.1:0-6177 GCA_039815525.1 Bacteroidota bacterium
CCCGACGACTGGGGGATTGAGACGTACCTCACGGCACCGCGCAAGTCCAAGAAGCGCGGCAAGAAGCAGCGCGGCAAGAAGAAGCACTGACCTCGGCCTGCTTGCCTCCTCCTGCCGCACGGTCGAATGCGAAGCCTTTGACCGCAGCCGGGAAGTCACTGAATGGCACCTTTTCCCGGATGTACTTGACCAGTACGTTTTCACCCACAATGGAGACAGCCTGATTTTCTCCAAAAGTGAAGAAATCCTCAGCGAACTTGAAAGCTATCGTTGCCATATGTGCGCCTGTTTCCGGGACTTCAAACTGGAATACCAGGCACCGGGGCTGAGTATCATCTCCATGCTCTCCTACAATTCTCTGATGGACGTAGATCCGGGGCAGGTCTATTATCAGTTTGATCAGGGAGCAAACCAGCGAAGCGGCATCAATACCTATCCGGCGGAAGATTTTTTCCTGACGGATGAGACTGGAGGTGGAACGTCAATCAATGAACGCATTACCATTTCCAGAGTTGAACAAGCCACATTTAATGGACAGGCCTACAAGGACCTTGCGCTCTTTACCATCGAAGATGGTAACTCATTGACAAAAATATGGGTGGTCAAAGGAAAAGGGCTGGTTGGTTTTGAATGGAACAATCAGATCTGGGAATTGGATTGACCAGTCATCGCCTTTCATGAGATCCTTGCCGCAAAATGCGCCTCGACCTACCAAACACTTTCTCGTTCTCCAGGGTTGATTGGCTAAAACACAACCAATCTCATGAAACACTTTCTCATCCTCCTCGTCTGTGCTTTGGTCGGTTCTTCCTGCAATCAGGTCGAATGCGAAGCATTTGATCTCAACAATCCTGTTACAGAATGGCATCTATTCCCTTCTGCAGAAGCGGAATATGTCTTTTTTGCCCCCAATCAGGAGAATATCATCCTGCGAAAAGAGTTGGACATCATCAGTGAGGCAGAAAGCCAGCGCTGTAACCGCTGTGCCTGTCAGCAAGACTTCACCCTGGTATATGCCAGCCGGGATGGTGCCTACAGCTTTGGCTCTACAGTCTCCTACAATTCACTCTTGCCCACGGAATCGGGGCAACTGACATATCAGTTCGCACAGGATGGGGTCCTTCTGGCCACGGTCAATGCTTTCCTGAGTGAGGCATCTTTCCCCAGCGATCAGACCGAAGATGGACCGCAGCTCAATCCGGGAATTACCCTTAGGCAGTCTGCGAGGGTCATTTTCAATTTCCGACGGTATGATGGAGCGCTCCAAATCGAGATCGAATCCGGCCAGCCGTTTGAGGGTCTTTGGATTGATAAAAAAGTGGGTTTACTGGGATTTGCAAAAGATGGAATACTTTGGGCAAGAAAGTGATCAAAAGCACCCTTGCATTTGAGCTTTTAATAAAGGATTGTTTCCTTAGTGCCAAAGCCGCCTTATGTGGAAACGACTTTCTCCCCAAACCCGCCGCAACATCGAACGGATCATTCCCTTCGGGTTTATCTGGATGCTGTCCGGCTGGGCATTTGTTTTGGCTGAGATTGCTGCTGAAGGCCGATCAGAAGCGGGGCCGGAAGGGGTGATCAGCATGGATACCTCCATCTTTATTTTTTCTTCTCTCGCCACTTTTTTCGTCGGCTGCCTGGTGGGAGCATTAGAAATGATTTATCTGGAAAAGCTGTTCTACCGCAAAAGTTTTCTCCAGACACTTTTCTACAAATTCATCATCTACAGCTTTTTGATGCTACTCATCATCAGCATTACCTACCCAATTGCCGCCAGTATGGAACTGGATCGTCCGTTATTCGATGCTTCAGTGTGGGAGAAGTTTAAGACCTATCTGGTCAGCATCAATTTCCTCAGCACCCTGATGCAAATGGCCTTTTCGCTTTTCCTCTGCTTTTTCTACGCCGGGATTAGTGAAAATCTGGGGCACTCGGTTCTGACCAATTTTTTTCTGGGAAAATATCATCGCCCCAAAGAGGAAGAACGGATCTTTATGTTTCTGGACATGAAGTCGTCTACCACCATTGCCGAGCAACTTGGCCATACCCGCTATTTTGATCTCTTGCAGGAATATTATGCGAGTCTTTCCGATGCCATTATCCGACATGAGGGTGAAGTATACCAATACGTTGGCGATGAAATTGTGCTGACCTGGCGTTCGGAAGATGGCATCCGCCATCTGAATTGTATCCAATGCTTTTTTGATATGAAAGAGGCTTTGCAAAAACGCAGCGAGAAGTTTCAGGATAAGTTTGGTGTTATCCCCACATTTAAAGCAGGCGTCCATGGGGGAGAAGTCAGCACCGGAGAAATCGGAGCTTTGAAAAAAGAAATCATTTTCACTGGCGATGTATTGAATGCCACGGCTCGCATTCAGGGATTGTGCAATGAGTATCAGACGGACCTGCTCATTTCAGAAGAACTCCTCCATCAACTCAAGCTTACATCATCTTTTAAAGCAACGGAGTTAGGAGAGCTTTCTTTACGGGGCAAAAGTCAGACGATGAGATTGTTTAAGATTGATAGATCAAGCTTGGTCAAATAAGAGTGGCGTTTTGCAAAACGCCACGACCAAATCAGTAAAAATTCATTTTTGATAAGCCTTCTCAGCTAAATATATCAGTCAGGCCATTCCACAGTATGATCAGGGAAAAGATAAAAGCGGCGACCATGATGACATTGGTCAGCCGTCGATTCGCTGGCAGGCCCGCATCTTTACGGTTCCACAGCACCAGAAAGCAACAGACCACCAGCGGCAGGGCAAACACATTGAACACCTGCGTAATGATTTGTCCCTGAATGGGATTAAAGCCAAAAACCGGAACACTCAACGCCAGAATACTCGCCAGCCCGGTGATCAGTTTAAAGCGTTTTGACTGCACATCCAGTTTCCCGGCGTTGAAGTCTCCAATCATCAATGGTACAATCATCAGGCAGGGAAAAATCGAAGAAAGCCCTGCGCTCAGCGTCCCGACAAAAAAGATGCTCACCGCAAACTTCCCTACGGAGGGCTCCAAAGCGCCGGACATGTCCAGTACATGAGTGATTTCGGTTCCGGTCCCGTGTAGGCTGCCACTGGCGACTGCCATGATGGCGCCACTGATGGTGAAGATCAAACAAGCAGAGATAATTGAATCGTTTCTCTGCGTCTTCAGATCAGCTTTGGTCCAGCCTTTCCCCTGAATGAACAATGGCCGTGATAAAAAGGTCGCCGCAGCCATCGTCGTCCCCACAAAGGCCGCAATGAGGATACCTGCCCCTTCTACTTTGGGAATTTTGGGAATCAAACCCTGGATGATCTCGGATGGGAGGGGAAAAACGAAGAAAAGGGTAAAAATGAAGGATAAACCCATCATGCTGACAAATAAAGCCAGCACTTTCTCAAACATGGAATAATTGCCTTTGATCAGCAGGAGATAGAAAATACCGATGATCAGGACGGCGAGCCCAAGTACCACCCAGTATTTTTGTCCCGCCAGTCCGGGGAAATTGATCAGCAGAATTTCAAAAATCACATTGGAGGTAATCCCCAAAATTCCAATGAGAGAATTCCATTGGCCGATTCCCACTGCAATGATGATGGCGATGGCGAGAATTTTCCCGGCAGGCAAATGATTCCGGACTGCATACAGCGCCGTTTCGCCAGTGCTCAGGTAGTAGTTCCCTGAAACATAAATCAACACACCCGAAAAGAGGCAACTAAAGAACAGGACCCATAGTAAGTCCATCCCAAAGGAATTGCCGGCGACAATCATCGAGGTGACACTACCAGTACCAATGGTGTAGCCGATCGCGAATATACCCGGCCCGAAAGCCAACAGGAAGTTTAGGATCTTTTTCATCAGTACAAGAGTTCAAGTTTCTGCTGCTCCTCTACCTTGATCTGTCCAGAACGAACGATACTATTGTTGCTGTGATAATTGTTCTTGGCCCCCCATAACAAAGCAACCAATTTGACCGGATTGTCCTGGAAGCGATTGTCCGTGATGAAAACATTGATAATGCCTCTGGTTTTCAACAAAACACCGCTGCTCTCTTTTTTGCCACAGTTCGTAAAGGTGTTATTCGACAAGGTCAGAAAGCCACCAATGGTTGATTCATCATAACCACCACGATAAAAGTGAATCACATTGCGCTGGACATTGGAGAATGTACATTGGTCAAAGGTGACCATTTCGGCATTGTAGTCGCCTTTTTCGTCAGCGGCCAGGACGAAGCCGTTTTCACAATTCTGAATACTGGAATTACTGACCGTAATCGAATCAGCAAATGAACCACGGTAAGCCTTTAGCACAAACCCAAAACCTTCAATCGCACAGTTGTTAATGTGCAGTTTGTATGAAGAAGACATATTCTTTTCCAGTGGCGCAAAGGCCAATTGATTCTTCTCTCCTTTCACCGAAAGATTTTCAAGCCTGATGCCTCCTCCAGGATACATCTCAAAAACGGGCGTATTTGCGGCTCCAATGAAGTTGATCTCAGCTTGGTTTGATCCAGCTGAGCGAAGGGTCAATTCCTTATTGATCCGAAGTGAACGCTTAATTGTATACTGATCATCACCCAACTCAATGATGTCTCCTGGCAGCGCCTTTTCAATGGCGGCTGCAAGTTCGCCTTCAGCAGATGAGGCTGGCAGTGTGTTGGGTTCTGCCACTTCCTTTTCCGGAGAAAACCAATCCGGACCATATATCTTCTTATCAAGCTTAAATGCCTCTGCTGCTGTAAGTCCATTGATTGCGCCCAGGCTATTGGCATCACTTCTTGACTGTTCAAAGAGATCCTCCTGGATTTCCTCAAACCCAAATCCGGGGAATACATCTGATAAGACTTCGCCCTGACCGCCTTCGGGAACAAACAACCAATCATTCAGCTGTTTCATCTTGAGCGAAGCATTGTTGGCAGCATCATATTCTGTGAAAGCACTACCATGATTATCCAAGATGTTTTTCTCAAAAAGAACGCCCTTTATATCATCATGATTAACCACAGGGGAGGGATCAGGCTGCGTATTATAGATGATATTATTGGCCACAGTGGTTCGAATCGGTGGCGCAGACCGAATCTCACTTTTGGGCAGAACACTGGCGCTGGCTTTATTTTGCCCCACCCCGACCTGCCAGGGAGACCGGCAATCTACCCAGGTATTGTGTGCCACGACGACATCGGTTACCTGCTTATATCTGTTCAAAGAAGATTTGGGGATGCCATTCATCAGAGCCAGTGGGCTGCGGAATTCTTCCCCTCTGATTTTGTAGAAATAATTATTGGTGATCCAGTGGCCGGTATTGATGACGCGAATCCCACCATAGAAATCAGAATCATCTCCGCCAATGAAAATATTTCCATCAACGGTGGTATAATCGCTGTGGCGCATCACGAGGGAGCCTTCACATTTATCAAAAATATTGTGGGTAAAGGAGTTGAAATTGGTCTTGTCAGAAATGATTTCAACTTCTCCGTTGCAGGCATCAAAGTAGTTATCTGACACATTGACGTAGCCGGGTGTCATGGATGTCTCACTGCCTCCCAGGCGAATGGTTTCCGCTCTGGGGCCACCTTTGCGCGGTCGTGGTCCAAAGTAGTTATAGACAATCTGATGGTGACTTCGGGTGTGCTCATTGCCTTTGTGATACACCATCAAGGTAGTGCCATCATTGGATTTGCCAGCGATGTAGCAATGGTCTAATTGATTATGACGACCATAAAATTCGATCCATTGATCCCTTTCCCACCTATTCGGACGCGTAAAGCCATCAACCACACAGTTGCTTACCCGACAATGATTGGCAATGCTGTCACGACTGATCCGATAGCTGATGATCCCCCCAGCAGGAGAGTAACCATTTTTGAAATACAGTCCCTCTACGATCAGATGCTCTCCAGCAAGGTGTAAAAAGGATTCTCCTTCGATCAGGACTTCTCCGGGCGTTTCAGCCCGCAAAACGATAGGGGCCGCTTCTGTTCCCTGTCCATAGAATTTGATAGGCACATCTTTCCACATGCCGTTTGCCATGACAATTTCTGTTCCTGGCGAGGCCTCTTGCATAGCAACATTCAGTTCCTGAATGTCTTTGACATACTTTTGGTTCAAAGAAGTGTTTTTCCCACATGACCACAACCAGGTCAGGGCGCAAATGAGTAGTAGTCTGTTTTTCATTTCAGCTCAGATTGTAGAA
>JBCBZF010000906.1:0-2992 GCA_039815525.1 Bacteroidota bacterium
ACTTATAATGACGATATCCCTTTGGAAGACTTTACCTACACAATTTACAAAAACCCCGATAGTCTGATTCAATTTACCGGTGAGTACGATACTTACTTTCAAAAGGCAATTAATACAGGCGTATCTGAATTTTTGGGAAAATATTGCTTTCGAGATCGGGGTGATTGCCAAGGTGAATTTCTACGAGCACTTGATTTACGAATGCAGGAAAACATCCAATATCCTCGGAGATATTTTAGCCATGATACTGTATTTCAATATCCTACAAATGTTGATAAGTTCCCCTTGTTGGAAACCGTAGATACCTTGTTCATGAAACAGTTTGTTGGAAAGCCTATCGATTGTTTAATCAGTTATTTTGGCTCTCCTACTACCTTCTTATTTTATTTTCAGAAGACTTATCCAAAACAATATCGAGGAAATTTTACAACTGTGAAATATACTGCCGATTCCTGGAAATACGAGTATCGATTCCCTTTTTCGGTGGACAGTTTGATCGTGAGTAGTCCAATAAAATTTACCAAACCAATAAAGTGTAATTAAAGTGAAGAAAGTCCAATTAGTCCTCATATTGGCCATATTCTTTATCCATTCCCTCTTTGCCGCCGACCACTACCAACCCGGCGACATCCTCTACGTCTGGGCTCCCTCCGGCCTCAATCTCCGCAGCCAGCCGAATGCTAAGGGGGATAAACTGGTTCGGCTCGAAACTGGTGCGCAGGTGGAAGTTCTGGAAAAAACTGATCTGGCTCACCGGACCTTAGCGGTTGCAAGCCGCCCCCAGGCTTTTCCGACCAATGTTTATCAACAAGATGGGTCTGGAAAAGCATATTATCTAAAAGGCCACTGGGTAAAGGTCAAAGCTGAAAAATGGGAAGGCTATGTGATTGATATGTATTTACTTGATAAACCTGCGCCACCAGAGAAAATGACGCTTTTTGACTATGTGAGTTGGCTGGAGAAAAAACCGATGGAGATTGATACCACTTTTCATGAGAGTTGTGAAGGGGGCGTATTGTGTTATGATTTTCAGGGGCGTTTAGAGAATGGGATTTCTGTGCAAGGCAGCACCAGTCTGACCACCGTCGAGGAGACCTGGCAGTTTCCTGGCATGAGCATAGAAGAAGGCTTCGTGATGATGAACCTGTTTCAACCGCTTGAAGATGGGCTGCGAAAAAAAACAGAGGAGACGCTTTTGATGCGAATAGAATATGCAGATTACGATTGGGACGAAGAGACGAAGGGGGAGTATCTCAGCTTTTTGTCAGATGATCTCTGTTCAATTGATTTTTTCATTCGGGATGGGATACTGCATATCGGTGAGGGCTGTTCATGTTGATCACATAAGAAGCTGACGTTATTGCTGGATGAATACACCATTTTCCAATATCTCTTCATTCATCTGCTCAAAAAACGGCAAAGGGAAGTTTCCCAATTGTGATGACCGAATAAATGCGACCTGTGCTTGTTCAGACTGCTTGTCGGCCCATTTTGAAGATGTGAGCATGCGTTTCAGAACGGTTTCTATCTCGGCCGCATTCTTATCATGAAAACCATCACCCATGAATTGGATCAGCAATACGAGATCAACGGCGGCGATTTGTTGATTGTCTTCGATAAAAGTCACCGTAGATTGTTTTACTGCCTCTGCCTGCTCACCAACCGGATACTGTTTCAAATCTGAGAGAATAGAATCGGTATATCTGGATAAGATTAGACGATTCTTATCCAATTGATTGAGAGTCTTTTCAGAAATACGATTATATATCCGGAGGGAATCACAAACCGGAATGAATTGTTTGAACAGAGCTTCGGTATTGCGCCAGCAAAGACTCTGTTCATGTAATAGGTACACAAAATCCTGCATGGCACCCTGCCATTGATGTCGAATGATCTGATGGTTTTCAACTGTCCCGGAAAAGATCAATTCAACTTCCGGATCAAAAATCTGAAACGGCCCGTCTTTATACACGAAAATACTGACACCCTTATCTGCCCTGACAACATAATGTGTCAATCCATGCTCAGGATGATAATAAAAGCTGGTGTCAATATTTCCGGCAACATCCAATCGAAAAGTCTCCCGAATCTCTCCGTTGCGATAAAAGGCCGTACAATGACCGTTTTTGAGGATCGCACTCTTCCCACTGTGATCAATTTTCACCCATCGACCAATAGAATCCCCTGCTTCTACAAACCAGTAATAATCAGGATTGCGGAAATCGGCCTGACCAATGTGGGTGTCTTCGCAAGCGATGAGAACGAAAAGTGAAAGAATCGGCAGTGTGATGAGAAATCTGTTCCACATCCAATTTGTGTGTAGATGAATGTTGCGCATTGGGTGCTGTCTGTCAAATCCTTTGGAAAGACACCACAATTGTCTACAGGTTGAAAATGAGATCTGGGCGAATCAGATACGCACCTCACGACACCAGATCTCAGCTGTTTATTCACCGTCTGACCACCTTTTCAACCCACATTTCCCCATCCATTTCAAGCTGCAACCAGTACACCCCAGGAATGAGTGCCGACATATCCAGCCGGATTTGATCGGTCATTTGCTCAATTGGCACTGATATGTGTTGTCCCAACACATCAATGAATTGGTAATGCAGTGAAGTGGGGGAAGCAGGCAGCCCATCCACGATCAACACATTCTTCACTGGATTGGGATAGATGCGTAGGTTGGAAGAAAACGGATTGGCAATGCTCACATTGCCTTCGCAGACCAAGCTGTCATTGATGGCAATGTCATACTCCGTCAGAGGCGGAACGACCTCCACCACGCCGGGATCATCGAGCGTCAGCATATAGGTCGAGTCCTCCACCGCAATATCAGCCACATTGAAAGAGATCGTAGAAGGGCTGCAAATATTCTCGCCGTCCGCAGAAGTGGTGATCAGAAAGGTTTCATCCCCATTGTTGCCATTGAGGAGAATGCGACCATCGGGCAGGAAAAACACATCTCTGATCCCAAAAGTTGGGCGACTGG
>JBCBZF010001279.1:0-1719 GCA_039815525.1 Bacteroidota bacterium
CTTCCGCAACTCGAAGGAAGGCATCGCCTCCAACATCCTGGCGGACCGTCTGAAGAAGTTAGAGAGTCATGGTTTCATTACCTCGAAAGTCTATGATCCGTTAAAAACCCAAAAGGAGTATTCTCTCACCGAGAAAGGTAAGGATCTGATTCCGGTAATGGTGGAATTAATGCTCTGGTCGAATAAGCATCAGACGGGATTGGATGTGAGTGAGGAATTTCTGCGAAAGGCAGCGGCGGATCGGGAAGGATTCATTGCGGGGATACGGGGGCAATTGAGGTGAGCGGTCTTTATCCGAACCTAATCCAATCATAGGACGGATCACTTATCATCATAATGAAACCGACACTGAATAATGGAGCATTTTTGGTCAATTCCTTTTTTTCCACTGATCCGATATACCAATCTATGTTCACTGCTGATTCGCCGGGACCAATATCCTTTTAATGAATGTTTCAGTGGTTCTGGCTTACCAAGTCCTTTAAATGGTGTGCTACGAATGGATTTGATGATTTCTTTGATCCTTTTTGCAACATCAGGATCATTTTCTAACCAGTATACAAAATCATCCCAGCCATGTTTCGTGAATTCAATCAACATCAGTCCATGGCTTCGTTCTGATCGGGATCGAAAGAAATCGTCTCTCCGGCTTCGAGCTGGACAATCGATTCTTCCAGCCTTTTCATATTTGCTTTGGTAGACAGTAGATGAGCCGTCTCTCGCAAAGAATTGTACTCGCGAATGGACATGATGACCACTGCATCTTCTTCCCGATTGTTCCGGGGAACAATCAAGACTTCTAGAGACTCACTAACCGTATCAAAATACGATTTCATCTTTGCACGCAGGCTGGAAATGGTAACCGCTATCATACATTCAGGCTTTGTCCATTGTACGCTTTAAAGTACAAATGGTTGTACAAACTAACAACTCACATCCCCTACTCCACCCGCACCAGTCCCGTCTCTGAAATCGCAGCCTGCTCCTGATAGCTGTCATAATCGGTATTGATCCCCCACAGATCGTGGGCACGATCGTGCAAAATGTTGTCAGCAGCCAGCATGCCCATGAGGATGCTGTGATCCTGGTTGTTGTATTTGAAGGCGCCATAGCGACCGATCACCTGCAGATTGGGCAGGCTTTTGAGATAGGACTCGATCGGACCGAGCAGATCTTTGTAACCTTTGCGGTAGACTGGATAACAACGCGGGATGCGCACCACCATGCCATCTTCGATGGCGTGTTCACCAATCAGACCAGTCTGACGAATTTCTTTGCAAGCCAGATCAACCAGATCATGTTCCGCCGCATGCCAGATGGCATCATCAGGATTGCACCAGTATTCGAGGGTAAGAATGCTGTGGGTACGATCTGCCTGCGGCAGCCAGTTGTTGAAATTGGTGATGCGACCCGTCTTGAGATCAGGGCTGTGCACATAGAGCCAGTTATCCGGGAAATGATGATTGCCTTCAACCTTGAGGTACACCAACATGGTATTGCGAAACTGCAACTGCGCAGCGGCGTCACGCACCACTTTGGGTGCGTCCAACATCCGTGTCACCAACAAACTGAGTGGCATAGAGGAAATGACCGCATCATAGCGATGCTGTTCGCCATTTTCCAGTTCTACCCCAACGACTTTTCCATTTTCCATGCAGAGCGCCTGAACGGGCGTACGAAGGTGAACAGCATTGCCACCCGCTTCAATCTGCTGCTGCA
>JBCBZF010000263.1:0-7351 GCA_039815525.1 Bacteroidota bacterium
GGCCAGTGGTAGTACATTCTCAATCGGAACAGAAACACAGAGTTTTACTCTGACAGATGCCAGTGGTAATGCAGTTAGCTGCTCATTCGACATTACTGTCAATGACACCGAGTCTCCGGTTCTGAGTTGCCCGTCTAATATTTCAGTCAGCACTGATCCTGGCTCCTGCGATGCAGTCGTCAACTTCAACATCACCACTTCAGATAACTGTCCTGGTGCAGTATTGAACCAAACCGCTGGTTTGGGTACTGGTTCAACTTTCCCATTGGGAACAACAGTTGAAACCTACACACTGACTGACGCCAGCAGCAATGTCGCATCCTGTTCCTTCAATGTGATTGTAACAGATGATGAAGACCCAGTTCTGATTTGTCCAACCAACATTACCCAGGTCGCGGCCATGGGAGATTGTGATGCGGTGATCAGTTATGCTGCGGTGACTGCTACAGACAACTGTTCCGCTGTAACACCTATGCAAACTGCTGGTTTGGGGAGTGGCGCTACCTTCCCGGTTGGTACTACCACTGAGACTTACGAAGTGAGTGATGCAGCTGGAAATATGGTAAGCTGTAGTTTTGACATTACCATTCTGGATACAGAAGATCCAGTCATCGTCTGTCCGGCACCGATTACAGCAGTTGCTGATCCTGGTACCTGTGGGACGATTGTTACCTACACCGGTGTGGGAGCTGGCGATAACTGTACCCCTGTGGTCGTAAACCTGATCTCAGGATTGGGTACCGGCGCTACCTTCCCGGTTGGATCTACCACTGAGACCTATCAGGCCATTGATCCAAGTGGCAATACGGCAACGTGTAGCTTCACCGTCCTAGTATTGGACAACGAAAACCCAACTATCAGCTGTCCAGCAGATATCACGGTTTCGAATGATGCTGGTAATTGTGATGCGGTTGTGAATTATACACCACCTGTCGGCATGGACAACTGTCCTGGTGCCGTTACCACGCTGGATGCCGGTATCGGCAGCGGAGGAACCTTCCCGGTTGGTACATCTACGGAAACCTATCTGGTAACAGACGGTAGCGGCAACACTGCTACATGCTCATTCACGGTTACCGTGAATGATACGGAGGCGCCGACACTGACGTGTCCGCCAAATCAGACGGTTACAGCACCACTGAACATTTGTTCTGCTACTGTAACCTATGGTGGTGTCGGTGCAGCGGATAACTGCCCAGGTATTGTGATTGTGTCTCTCACGGGGGGACTGCCAAGCGGCAGTGCTTTCCCAACGGGAACGACCACGGTTACCTATCAGGGTGTGGACTCCGAAGGCAATATCGGAACCTGTAGTTTTGACATCACAGTTGATGCTAATCCACCTGCTACCACACCGGTGATCAACCTCGCGACCAATATGGTCTGTGTGGGAGATACCCTGCAGCTAAGTGCCAATGCACCAGCAATCGGTGAAACTGGCATGTGGACCGGTGGCCCAACTGGTGGCGTCTTTATTCCGAGTGCTTCTGATCCGAATGCACAATTGGTGAATCTCCTGGTAGACGGCAACTTTGATCTCTACTGGAATATCTCCAATGCTTGTGATACGCAGACCGATACAGTTAACGTACAGGTGAATCCGCTTCCATCGGGTGTGATTACTGACCCACCACTCAATCCGATCAGTGCCAATGGTGTCTGTGACGGTGAATTGGGTGTGATTCCGTTGAATGGAACACCGCCATACGTTGGCTTCCAGTGGGATGACATGATGATGCAGACGACCCAGATTGCGAGCAATCTGTGCGCCGGACCGATTTCAGTCGTGATCACTGATGCGGCTGGCTGTATGTCTGCTCCGATTACCTACACCCTGACGGAGCCACCAGCCAATACTGTAAGCGTTGATTTGACGGTTATCCTGCAGACTGCATACGATGATGCAGCAGGCTTAATGGATGACAAACTCAGGGGGCTGACTGGCGCAATGGGAACCAATCCATTCCCAACGTCTGATCCATATCCTGCACTTGGTTTCCCTCAGTTGAATACCTCCAGTGCAGTTGCGACCACAGCGCCGATTCTGACAACGACTGGTAATACAGCGGTCGTGGATTGGGTGAGCATTGAATTGCGCGATAAAAATGATCCCAGTATGGTCCTGGCCCGCCAACCTGCCCTGGTGCTCCGGAATGGTAAAGTGGTGGATGCCGCTGATGGAACCTCTACTGTGAGTATTCAGGTACCGGATGATGATTACTACATTGCCATCCGCCACCGTAACCACCTTGGTGTGATGACCTTTGACCCGGTTGCCTTGAGTTCTGTAACCACTGGTGCGGTAGACTTTACCAATATCCTGACCCAGACCTATCAGTCGGCAATCGATCCACAAGATCCACAAGTGGTGCTGCCGGATGGCAAACTGGGACTCTGGGGTGGTGACGCTGATGGCAACAAAGAAGTCTTCTACTCCGGTGGATTATCTGATATTGTTCCGGTCTCCTTCCTGGTCCTGACTGATCCAAATAATGTGACCTTCTCCTTCCTGTTTCAGGTTGATGGCTATAATACCGAAGACCTGGATTTGAGTGGAGCCGTGAATTTTGCAGGTGGAAATTCTGAGGTGAATGTGATCTCGATCAACATCTTTACCCACCCGCAGAATACCGCTTTCAGCTTCCTGTTTTCGATTGAAGAGCAGATTCCTTAATTTATAACCCTGAACTTTCCGCCATTATGAAAACCCCAGGCTTTCTGAAATTTGCTTTGCTCGTATCCTTTATGTGGAGCAGCGTGGCCCTAGGCCAGCTGTGTAACTTCCTGGTCGACCTTGAGGCTGAGGTAACCGGCAATCAGCTGGTCATCAAAGCTGAACCTACGGCCGCCCCTGGAGTCGCTACTTTCTGTAGCAGCTGGAACCCAGGTTGTGTGATGACGGTACGTTGGTTGGCCAATGCTGATGGCTCGAATCCAGTTTCGGCTGTGTCTATAACCAATCCTACTGCTGCTGATTTCGTCTTCATTCCTGATGCACTCGCAGGTACTACAGGGACATTTTTTAAGGATACTGGTGCACCGGTAAGTGATCCTGGATATTATTACTTTCCAATGATCACCACCGCTTCGGCTACAGTTGCGCTGCCTTTTCCCGGGCAGACCAATATCCTGCAGCTGGATTTTACCCTGAACAATCCTGCCACTGGTTTTGAAATTGCCAATGGTGTGGAATGGACAACTGACAACAATGCGGATCCTGCCTTGAACCTGGTTTTTGGCAACCGGGTCGGTACCATCAACAATCCTACTTTTCCGGTAGAATGGCTGGACTTTGTGGCGACACCGATCAACTCCAAGGATGTGCTGCTTACCTGGGCGACTTCTCAGGAACAGAACAATGATTACTTTGAAGTCCAGAAGAGTGTAGACCGGAATCTGTTTCAGGGCATCGGGAAAGTACCAGGTAATGGCAACACCACTCAGGTGAGTGAATATCAGTTTCTTGATGAGCAGTATTTGTCTGACAAGGTATATTATCGGGTCAAGCAGATCGACTTCAATGGCGGCTTTAGCTACTCTGATGTGGTGGAAGTGAATTTTGCCGATGCGGTTCTGCAGGAGTTGTCCTTTTCCATCTATCCCAACCCGGCCAGTGAATTCATTGAAGTAAAGGCACTGGGACGATTGGAAAGAGATATGCCACTGACGGTCGTGGACAATCTTGGCAAGACCGTTTTTGAAGGAAGCATGACCGAGAGAGAAGGGAAAATCACCATCCAGGTTGAAGACCTGCCCAGCGGGATCTACTACGTGCAGATGAGTGATGCAAACAGCGGCCAGATTGTTTCTGCCGGCCGCTTTATCAGAAAGTAAGAAACGAGTGACATCGATACGACGGCTGCGTGATTCACGTAGCCGTCATTTCTTTTCCCCCTACCACCAGCACAATTTCCCCCTTCACCTTTTTGCTTTCATACTGCCCGGCCAAGTCTGCCAGACGACCGCGGACGTACTCTTCATGGAGTTTGCTCAGCTCGCGGCAGACACAAGCCAGTCGATCTGCACCCAGATGTTCTGTCAGTTGGCGGAGCGTTTTTCCAATGCGATGAGGGGACTCATAGAAGACCATGGTACGACTTTCTTCTGCTAATTGTAGCATACGGGTTTGACGCCCTTTTTTGAGCGGTAAAAAGCCTTCAAATACGAAACGATCACAGGGCAGACCACTGCTGACCAAGGCAGGGACAAAAGCGGTCGCACCCGGGAGTGTTTCTACAGTGATGTCCCGTTCAATGGCGAGTTTGGTTAGGAGAAAACCTGGATCAGAGATACCCGGTGTACCAGCATCTGTGATCACGGCCAGATGCAAATCCTCATCTTCTACCCGGTCCAGCAATTGGGGAATCCGCTGATGTTCATTGTGTTGATGCAACGAAATCTGTTGGGTATCGATTTCAAAATGTTTCAGTAACCGACCGGAGGTACGGGTGTCTTCTGCGGCAATCAGATCGGCCTCTTGCAGGATTCTGACTGCCCGAAAACTCATGTCCTCAAGATTGCCAATCGGCGTGGGAACCAGGGTAATGTGCGCCATGCTGCAAAGAAGCGAAAAAAAAGTGAGGGACGCTGCGATGCAACGCCCCTCCGCAAAGTCAGCTTATTCTTATCAGTCCTAAAACTTCAGGACTTGTTTGAGGATCTTGGATTTTTCCCGACTGCTAATCACCTCTTTGTCATTGGACAGGATGATCTTGAAGCGATTGCCAAACCAGATGACGATCTCTTTGACATGCTTCAGGCCGATGATGCAGGATCGGTTGACGCGGAAAAATTGATCTGGTGGCATCTTGCGCTCAAAAGTGTCCAGCGTATGGTTCAACAGATATGATTTTTCCTTGGTGAAGAGACGAACACTTCTCTCTTCTACTTCAATGCACACCACCTCTGTGTAGTCAACCAATTTATAACGGTCGCGGGTTGGGATGGGTACTTTATTGGCAAAAGGGGTTTTGATGTCCTCAGCCATTTCAGATTTAAGAATCTGTGCAATATTATTTTTGTCCAGCTGGGTGCCACTGCGGTTGCCAATGACCTTGTCCACGGCCTGACGCAGGCGCTCTTCATTGAATGGTTTCAGGAGGTAGTCCTGAGCGTTGAGCTGGAAAGCCTTGATGGCGTGTTCACTGTATGCCGTGGCGAAAACCACACTGGGCATTTCGTCCAGATCGATGTTTTCAGCTACTTCCAGCCCATTGAGGCCGGGCATTTCAATGTCAAGAAATACGAGGTCTGGTTTGAGAGAATGAATATGCTCCAGTGCGTCAAATCCGTTTTCTGCAATGTGGACGAGATCCACCTTGTCGATTTTCTGGAGGAGACGCTTCATTTTATTACGAGCTGGCAACTCGTCGTCAGCGATCAATACGCGAAGTGCTGGCATTGTTGGTTCGTCTTTGATGATAAAAACCGCCCTGCGGTTCTGTGAAAAAAATGTCAGAGGTGAAAAAAGAACAGGATGGGAGGAGAAGGTACGCAAAAGTCCGCTCTCCCGGAATATACTATTTGCAAAACCCGTGCCTACTCATGGTAAAATCTTAGGTTTTCACGCAAAATGTAGAAAAAAATATACAGCAAGGCCAACTTTTTATGCACCTGAACTGTCTACTTTGTCATACAGTCCGTCGCAAGACCTGATCAGGACAGCTTGGCACCTTCTTCCAGCGGGATCCGCATCCTGACCATGGTGCCTTCTCCGGTATTTTCGAATTCCAGGAGATTCTTACGGTCGTAGATGTTTTCCAGACGGGCAATCGAGTTACTGAGACCCGTACTTTTATAAATCCGGCTCAGGTCAATACCCGGCCCATTGTCATACACCTCACACACCAGAAACTGATCATCGCGAAAGGCTTCCACCGAGACAATGCCTTTGTGCAAAATCTTGGCGATCCCGTGTTTGACACAGTTTTCAGTCAACGTCATAAGGATAAAGGCTGGAATCTGCGTGTCTTTGACTTCTGGTGCCACTTCAATATGGACATTGAGCCGCTCGCCAAAGCGGATTTTTTCCAGATCCAGATAGGTAGAGATCAGACTCATCTCATCAGAAAGGGACACGTAGTTTTGGCTGGACATCCGCAGGGTGTAGCGGAAGATATAGGCCAGCTTCTCCACTGCCTGTTCGGCCAGATCAGCAGATTCATGGACCAACTCTCCGATAGAGTTCAGCGTATTGAAGAGAAAGTGGGGATTGATCTGCGAGCGCAATGCTGTGAGGTTGGCCTCATAGGTCTGCTGAATCAACTCTTTTTCCCGGGCATACAATTGCAGTACATTCAGGGTCAGCTGGGTCTGCTGAATCAATTGAGAAATCAACTCCAGATCCGATAAATTGTATACGCCACGTCTCTTTTTGCCCAACATCAACAAGGCAAAATTTTCTTCATCGACCGTGATCGGACAGACCAGGAAGTAAGGCGACTTCTGCACCATTTCCTCCAATCCGTCTGCCATGCTGAAGGTCGCAATCTCTTTGGTCCGCGACCAGACGGTTTTGTTGTCTTTTAGCGCCTGATAAACCTCTTCCTGCTTCTTTTGGTACATGCGTTCCGCTTCATTGTCTGGCGGATCACCTTTCCACCACAGATAGGCCGTCTGAGAGTCAAAATAATCTGACAGTTGTTCGACCAAATCCTTGCGCAACATGCGGCGGGAGGTGTACTGCGGAATTTGTGCAATGAATGCCTTGAAGCGGGTGAGACGTTCCTGCTGAGGCGTGACAAAGTAGCGGTTGACCTTATTCTGATTGGCGAGATAAATGACCCGAACCACCAGGGCAATCAACATAAAGGTTACGAACTCGAGCAGTCGGCGATATTGTACGCTCGGTTGCAGATAGGCGTAAAGTTGCGCGATGAGCAAATAGAGGAAAATGCTCAAAATGGCAATCACCAGATATTGAATGGTCCGGGTGATAACCAAACTAACTTTACCAAATTGCAACTGTAGGAATGCAGCATTGACCAGGGGAAAAAACAACAGCAGATTGAAAACAAAGAGAGCATGTTCCCGATGGAAAAATGTGTCTGGTTCTGTAAAACTATAATAAACCAGCCCCAGCAAGCTAAAAAGCCCTACGCCTGTGACCAGAATCAGACCCCGCATAGAAGGGCGATTGTCTACCAGAAAAAACCCAATCCCTGCGAGAATGTGCAGCAAGGCAAAAACGGCTGCATATTCTTCCAGTATGTCATGAAAATATTTGAGACTTTGAGAGACATAAACGATTTGATATACGCGATACAGAAACCATCCACCAATCAGGACGGAAGGAATCGCAAAATAGGCGCGGTTTTTCCCCAGGCCCGCAGTTGGCGCTACACCATTTTCA
>JBCBZF010001141.1:0-2225 GCA_039815525.1 Bacteroidota bacterium
AACAAACTATCTTTTGCAGGATCAAAGGTCCCCAACAAATAAACAGGATCAATCTTGGGAGGTATCATGGTGTCCAACGGAATTGTCTGATCCAGACTGTCTGTGGATTCCAGGGATGCAGATTTTTCCGGACTTTGGGTAGCACAGCCTAGACCAAAAATCAGACAAGCCAGAATCAATTGCCGGAGAGAGAGAGATTGGATCATGAAAGCAAATTACACTTTTTCCGCCAGCCGTATGCCGAGTCCTCCAATCAATAAATGTACTTTCCCAGGCTGAGCCATGTACAAAGAAACCGGATATGCATAGGATTGGCTTTTTTTCCAATACCAATGACGCCCCGACCAGAAACCGTCTTCTATCTGAATGAGATCCCCTTGGTCCAGCTTTCCTTTTCCGCTATCGTCCTCTCCCATCACTTTGTATAGCTTAGTGACGATCTCCCGCACATCATCGGCCAGCAAGGTAGATCGGTGCAGGTGGGTATACAGGACGTGATGCGTCCGATCAGCAAACTGGTAGATCTCCGCATGGTTAAACAGAGCGAGCTCAGCCAGTCCCAGATGGCACTCATACAAATCATAGGTTTCACCACGTTGGTTGCGTTGCTCACCTATCCACTTGCAAGCTTCATCCGAGGTGATCGTTTCCGGAGATTGGGAAAAAATACTTAGCAAACGCTGATGACCACGGCTGATGCTTTTTTCACTGGCTTTTGGCAGATGCTGATGTGGTAAGAAGTTGGGGGGAAACTCAACTGCCTGGAGTTGGCGCCCTCTCCCCTGCTCCTTATTAAGCAGGTACACTTCTGCTGTCGCGGTATTGAGGCCAAGATGGACCCACACTTTTTGCGGGGGCAGTAACGGAAGAATTGATTCTGTAATCTGTTGTAGATTGGCCCCATCAAAGTGGACGCTTTCAAGGCAGTACATGGTTTTGAGCAATCGAAGATCCAGCGATTGCCACTCACTCAAATATAAGAAGTTGATGTAAGCGATTTCATCCCAACGAAACGCCTGCAATGCCTTTCGGCGCCGATCAAAACGAGAACGCCCTTCGACAGTAGGCAGACGCTCGCCTTGAAACAGGTTTTCCCAGGCCAGTTCGCGAAACAATTGACGGGCTGGTGCAAAGTGGTCCCACTTTTGAAAATCATGTTGGTATACCCCTTTCCAGGCAAGGCAAAAGGCATAATCACTTTGATGGGTAAATCCAATCATATTTTCCCAATCCTGATGTAAAAGGGGATCTTTCTGCCATTGCCAATCATGCTGTTCAAAGCGATCGATAAGCGATAGAAAATCCTCTACTGAGATTAAGCTATGTGCCCTGACCGCAATCATCTCTGCCATTTCTTCCAACAAAGCGAAACGGTCTGAAACCGCAGCGTCAGGCTCGCTCCGACTTTGCAAAGCATTGCCAATCACAGTCGCCAAGCTGGCGGAGGGTGGCGTTTCGATTCCGGCCTTACGCCAGGCTCTCAACCTGGCTGGATTGCCCCAGAAGGCTTTTTCTGGTTCTCCCAGGTCCCGCCATGGGCGTTTCACCCGCACAAAACGCCCAATTTGCTGTGGAGATAATGGCAACAAACTGATCAATTGTATATCTCTTGCCACTTCTTCCCCAATGAATTCTGTCCGATCCTTCAACATCCAATCAGGCGGCAAGGCTTCAGTGTCAATCGAAACAATAAGCTTATCACAATTCTCCACCAATTTTAACAGTGCCTCCATCCCTGTATCAAAGCTTTCAAAACGTGCCAACCAATGCTCAACATGATCTAACAGCAAGAATGCGTGGGGGTTGTGTTCAAGGATTTGTGCGATTTTTTCTCCAGCATCTGTATACTGCAGAGATACAAAGTGGGTTTTCGTCTCACGGGCAAAGCCGATTTTATGCAGGATAAACAAACGCAACAAGCTCGTACTCTTTCCCATTCCGACTTCCGCTCTCAACATCAAGCAACTCTCATCGGTGGCATAGGTATCCAGTTCAGGCAAGGGTAATTGCCCCTGACCCTCCATCCAGACAAAGCGGCGATGATAACGCCCCAGGGCGGAACGTATATGGTGAAGCGGTACCCGACCTTTTAGGAAACGGTGAAACCATCGGGCCAGTAATTCCTGACTGATGGCATATAGTAGTCGGATAACTCCATAAACCAACAAACTGATCATTAACCAGTGGAGCCAGCCTGGAAGATTGAGCAAAGTGGTAAGGAGAAA
>JBCBZF010000082.1:0-11230 GCA_039815525.1 Bacteroidota bacterium
ATCATCTGCTTTTGCTCCGCGAAATATTGTTTCGGACTCAAATGAGTGAACCGACGGACTTCCCGAATGAAATGCGACTGGTCAAAATAGCCGCAGGCCAAAGCCAGTTCGGTCAGAGAAGGGTATTGGTCAACGGTTTGAGTGGCATGGAGAAAACGTTGTACCCGACAAAATTGCCCCGGCCGCAGCCCTACGAACTCCTGAAAAAGCTTTTCAACATATCGCAAACTCACACCTGCATAACGCGCCAGCAAAGTCAGATCAATGTTCCCTTTCTGAAGGATAATGCTCCGCAACAGATGGTTTAGATATGCCTGGTTACGATGCGGGAAGGAAGAGGAAATCGCAGATATCAACGCTCGTTGAAGTAACATAATTGCTTCTTCAGTTGTGCTTGCAGCCGTGATATCGCGACTCCACTGCGCCATTTTTTCACCTAGCACATCTGATAAACCAATACTTTGATCAGTGAAGGCCTTACTGGATGATTTGGTGAGAAGGTGAGCAGTATGGGGTAAAAAGCCTACGCCAAGCACGGTCATGCCCGGAGAAAGCTGCAACCAATAAGGCGTAATGGTTTGACCGAAAATCATAGCAGCAGACAACTTTTGTTGTGTACCATCCATGTGAATCTTTTTCGCCTGCCCATTCCGATAAAATACCAAATCCATACAGCCAAACGGAATCATGCGTTCCGGCTGGGGTATTGCATCACCAACCTCCACCACCCAGATCCCATTGATCAATTGTTGCAGGGCGGGTGGTGGAGATATGTTGTAACAGTGCATATCAGCGGTAAATCAGACAATCATTTTCTGCCAATTCTTTCCATGCGCTCGGCAAGGTGAGTTCATCGTTCCAGCGGAGATCCAGCTTTTCAAGTTTTGGCAGTCGGAACAAAGACTCTGGCAGCTTTTTCAAGCCATTGTTGCGCAGATCCAATTCACGTAGCTCATGACAATCTCCGATCTTTTCCGGAAGGCTGTCGAGTTGATTGTTGCGAAGATTGAGGGAGAAAAGCTTTTGGCAAGTTCCGATACTGGCGGGTAAGGATTGGAGTTGATTGTCTTGCAGGTCCAGCTTGCGCAAATGTTTCAGCTGTCCGATTGAGTCTGGGAGCCCTTGTAATTGATTGTTCATCAAATGCAACTCCCGCAAAGACGGAAGTTCTCCGAATCTTTCCGGCAAGACCTGTAATGGCGTATGATACATTCGGAATTCCACCAGCTTGTCCAGCCCATGCAGTGTGTTTGGCAAAGTTGATATCTGATTTTGGGACAAGTTGAGATAACGAAGAGACGTCAAATCTCCGATGCTGGCGGGTAATTCAGTCAGTTCATTGTTGTGGAGATATAAAAAATCAAGTGTTTTCAACTGCCCAATGCTTGCGGGAACTTTCCTGATCTGATTGTGCCCGAGATCCAGTAGCTCCAATGTCTTGAGTTGCCCGATTTTCTCATCAATCACGGTGAAATGATTGGCGCTGATGTTCAGGATTCTCAGTTGTTTTTGCTGCCAAAGTTTTTTCGGCAAATCGGAAATCTGATTGTCAAAGAGACTGATTTCGACCAGGTCATCCCTTTGCAATTCGGGGAATGTCAGCAGTTGTTGTCGGTTTTGTCGGAGATACATAATGAAGAGGAGTCAGGTGTCAGGTGAGAGGAGAGAGAGCTAAGAGAGGTTTTTGAATACGCTTCCCTGACACCCCCGGATCGTAGTCCGGGGCAGCACCCTCACCTCGCCCCTCAATCAATGCGGTGGTGGACTCAGAGACGTCCAGCCACCATCCACCACCAGACATTGTCCGGTAATTTGTCGGTTTTGGGGCGAAAGTAAAAACAGAGATGTCCGGGCAATTTCATCGGTGGTGGCACAGCGTCCACTGGGGGTTACTGCATTCCATTCCCGTTCAAACTTGCCATCTTCCAGTGCTTCAGTTCTTTCGGTCATGGTCGCACCGGGCGAAATGGCGTTCACATTGATCTGGTATTTCGCCAGTTCGACGCCCAGATGCTGGGCGAGGTAACGAATGGCTGCTTTGGACATGCCGTAGGCCGCCAGATTCGGATGATAGCTGTGGCCGGTAACGGATGACATCATCAGGATGCTGCCGCCGCTATTTTGCGTGATCATTTGTTTAGCGGCGGTCTGGGCGAGGAAAAAAGTGCCTTGCAGATTCACTGCGCTCAGGCGCTGAAAGTCTTCAACTGAATAATCCAAAAAGCCACCGAAGGTGGTGATGCCAGCATTGGCAATGGCGAGATCAAGTTTCCCAAAGCGGTTGACGGCTTGTTGGATTATCGCTTCAATCGTGGCCGGATCGCTGGAATCTCCACCAAGAGGGATGCATTGCCCTGCCAAATCAGAGAGCTTTTCTGCTGCTGCTTTTGCAACTGTTTCG
Organism: Bacteroidota bacterium; assembly: GCA_039815525.1. Lineage (GTDB taxonomy): Bacteria > Bacteroidota > Bacteroidia > J057 > J057 > JBCAWW01. The sequence continues at coordinate 2,402 of JBCBZF010000082.1, forward strand.
TCAATATCATTTAAAACGACCTGTGCCCCTTGTTGACAAAGCTGTTTGGCGATTTCAAATCCAATTCCGATTCCGGCTCCGGTGATGACAGCGGTTTGCCCCACAAATGATTTTTCCATGTCAGAATTTAGGACGGGAGACAGCAGAAGCGCAAGAGGAAAGATCAATCAAATTCGATCACTTTGGACTCCGCCACCAGTTCATAGCCCATCCGCTGATAGATCTTATTAGAGGTCGGATTGTCCATATCGGTATAAAGGGCACAAAATTGGTAACGCTCCAATAGCTGGCGGCTGAAAGTGGCTACACAGGAACTTGCATAGCCGTGTCCCCGCAGATGCGCTGGCGTAAATACCTGATTGACCACCACTCCATTCACAGTTGGACGGGCGGCATTGACCATGGAAACAATTTCTCCCTGATCGATCCAGAGGGAGGTGGTGCCGTCTTCTACATACCTTTTCGCTTTTTCCACTATATAGTCCCGACTGACAGGCATGCCAACGTCCTGTTGAAACTGAATATTCCACTCGGTCACCAGGTCCAGATCATCTGACGCCACTTTTCGTAAATGCCCAGGGGAGATGGGAACCTCTTTGAGCGTCCGAAGTTCATACACGCCCTGGTTCATTTGAATACGTGTCTGTTTACCAGCCAACTCCGCATATCTTTCTGCAAAAGAGCCTACGAGGCGATTTTCTCCCAGGACACTTTCGACTGCTATGCCACGCTTCCACAATTCTTCCGCTGCGGAGGGACCAAAGGCCGCCGAACCACACAGAATCAAGTGCAGCTCCGTTCGCATCATGCAAAACTGTACTTCCCCCTTTTCTTTCCCGCTCATGAACAGATAAGTAGGTTTTGTTTCGGACAGCTTTCGGAGCAGGCCAATACATAAATTGTGCTCGGCTTCTTTGTGCAAGAGCATCTCAATCGAGACGGCATATAAATCTTCTGGTCGCTGGTGGGTGGTAAAATGGTGCATTGGTTTGGAAAGTATGATCCTCAATGTCTCAGGGTGTACGGGATGTTACCAATTGAAGGTAAGGCTTTGTCAAATAAACAGCCATCAACACTCAAAAGAGGATGATAGCTGTTGTATATGAAGACGGTGTGTTTACTGGAGGGGAATCCGACGGATACGATTGTTACCGGAATCACCGATCAACAGATTGTTGCCCTGAAACAGAAGACTGGTGGGGCTGTCAAAACGGGCATCCTAGGGCGGCCCGTCTGCATAGGCGGCATTTTTGTCCCACCGATCACCCGCCACAAATTCTACAATCGGAATACCGTCTGTCTCGCGGATCCGACGAACCTGGTGATTGCCCTCATCAGCAAAGTAGATTGCACCATCCGAGCCAAAGGCCATGCCATTGGGTTGAACCATCAACTGCTTCGCGGCAATGTTGACCGGTCGGAAGTTCGGTCCGGGGCCAGTTCCGGCATAGGTACTCACCGTACGCCTCTGAATGTCGGTACCACTGCTAATCATGCGAATGGCATCCGCAAAACGGTCGGTAGCGAAGACCACGCCATCTTCACGCACGATAATATCGTCTGGATAAGCGAAAACGGCATCATTGGCTGGTCCATCTTTCGCAAAAGTCTGTCCAATGGTATAGGTTCCGGCGAAGGTACTGACCGTCTCTTCCTGCAAATCAATCAGTCGAATGATTTTGCCAACTCCATCAGAACGCAACAAAACCGGATGACCTTTCAGGATACCATCATCATAAACAATGCTGCGGGGCTGGTGAAATTGGGCAAGCAAAAGGTCCCCATCACTGTAGCCGGATGATCCATTACCAGCCAAAGTAGAAACGATACCATCTGAAGAAATGGCCCGGACGAGGTGGTTCCCGCGCTCCACTACATACAATACGCCGTCTTTCCCAAAACTCATCCCGGAAATACCGGGAAAGCAACCAATGCCAAAAGCGGTGGTTTTCCCGGATATAAAAAACCGATCAGGCTGTGGAAACCTGACCGGTTGAATACTCAATATATCCCGCTCCGCGAAGCTCGTTCCTCGCTCCTAGAAATTATTCGACTCACCCGACTTCTGATCATTGTTGTTGATCCGATTGCGGTTACGATTCCGGTTTCTGGACTCAAGCTTACCAAAGCGATAGCTAAAGTTGAAGTTGAAAGAGCGGAATGGCGTTTCGAAGCTGGTCATTTGGGTAAAGTTTTCCCCAACTGCATCATTGTCAAAGCGGAGTGTCCGCTGAAATGGCTGGACGATGCTTAGGCCAAGACTGCCTTTTTTCTTCCAAAGCGTTTTTTTGATGCCGGCATTGTAGAAGTAAAAAGAAGTTCGGCTTCCCTGGAGCGTTTGGCGTGGAGAACGGAAAAACCCAAAAAACTCGATTGACCAGTTTTTCGGAAGCTGGAAAGAAGAGTTCAGGTTTGCGTTCCACAACAAAGCGGTATTGGTAACTTCCTGTCCATTGATGATACCAGATGCATCATAGGAAAAGAGACTGAATCCACCACGTAAGGTCCATATTTTGACTGGTTTGATTGAGCCAAAAAAGTCAAATCCCAGGGATTGGTTCTCACCGATGTTTTGATAGCGCGCGACCGTTACCCCATCGTCCTGCACATCCAGAATCTGCTCAATCACGTCTGTGGTTCTGCGATAGAAAGCAGACAGATTGATGACAATGCCACCTTTGAGAATGTTGTTGTAGCTCAATTCATATTGGTCAGAGAGTTCTGGATCAAGCTCCGGATTACCGACCGTTACGTTACGTGGGTCAGCAGCATTGACAAAGGGGTTGATGAAAAAGAGGCTTGGCCGTTGCAGTCTTTGCGTAAAGCTCAGCTTCAGATTGGAGAAGCCTTTGAGTTTACGTGAAATGATAAAACTCGGGAGCAGATTATCATAAACATTGGTGAAAGGTTCTTCACCCTGCATGAAGTCAGCAGCAATTTCGGTATGCTCATAGCGCGCGCCAGCGACCAGGCTCCATTTTGGTAAAAAGTTCCAGGTAATCTGGCTGTAACCGGCATAGACATCCTGGTCATAGCCAAATTCATTTGAGCGTAGTAGATCTTCCAGAAAACGATTCTCTGCCCGCGAAAGCGTATCATAGCGATAGTCTGAGCCAATCTGACGCAGGATGGTTTTGGCTCCTGCTTCCAGTTTGAATTTATCGCTGAAAGGATGGACATAATCTGTCTGAAAGGTCAGTTCGAGATTGTTCCCCCGGTTGACGGATTCTTCATTCAGGAGCAAAGTTGGATCAGCTGAAGTCCTTACCAGGGTATAATCCTGATTATTGATATTGCCACTGACCTGTACCCCAATGGAAAACTCTTGTCCTTTCTTATTGGTGGTGCGAATGAAATCGGTGTTCCAGTCATATCCACTGAATAATCCAAATGTTTCCTGGACCTGATTGTACGCCTGATTGAGACTGAGAATCGGATCAACAAAGGTCGAAACCACATTGGCATCCCGGCTGGAAAAACGACCCCGATAATTGAAGTTGGAGGTCAGGCTGTTGAAGGCGTTAAAGTCGTAAAACATGCCGAATCGGCCACCAAAGCCATTCCAGTCAGATACAGTCGCACCATTTTGTTCCAGCACCCGGCTTTGGCCATCGATGATGTCTTCCCGGAAAAAAGAATTGGTCCCTTCCCGTGGCCAGGCGGCCCGATACGAACCATTGGCATTCATGCCGAAGCGCCCTCTCGCGAATGCAAGGCTGAGGTTGCCATTGCCATTTCGTGTTCCAGCTGAGGTGCTGATAGAACCGGATACGCCTTCGATGGATTTTTTTCGGGTAATGATGTTGATGATTCCGCCGGAGCCTTCTGCATCATATTTTGCACCGGGTACCGTGATGACCTCTACACTTTTGATCTCTTCCGCCGGAATCATTTTGAGGGCATCTGCGATGTTTTGAGAGAACATACCAGAGGGTTTGCCATTGATCAGAACCTGCAGATTTGAACTTCCTCTCAACTGCACATTTCCTTCTAAATCCACAGACAATAACGGAACTTTCCGCAGCACATCTGATGCATCACCTCCTACGTTCGTTACATCCTGATCCGCATTGTACACAATCCGGTCGATTTTATTTTCAATCAAAGAGGCCTCAGCAGTGATTTCTACCTCATCCAATTGGACACCTTTGCTGATCAATTGCAATTTACCCAGGTCAAGGTCTGGTTTTTCCGGCGTAGTCTGAATGCTTTTGTTCCATTCATCATATCCGAGAAAACTCGCTTTGATCATATACTTACCCGTCTTGATGTTGCTCATCTTGAAACGGCCATTTTCATCCGTCAGCGTCCCATTGATGACTTTCTTTTTGGCTGGATCAAAGAGTGAAACACTGGCATATGCCAAAATCGTTCCCGCCGCTGAATCAGTCAAAACACCAGAAATTTTCCCGTAGGAAACCGGCCCGGTCGGTGCTTTCCGGCCACCGCCGCCTGCCCAGGGAGGACGCTGGGCGAGTACGCTGCCCGCAATGAGTAACAGAAGAGTGAGTGTTGTTAGCTTTTTCATAAAACAATGTTCGCGCCTGCGAATATGGATTGCTTACCGAAGGTTGATTCCGGATAAGTGGCATTTCGCAAGAATGATAAAATCAGGATGTGTTCAGCTTTCAGAAACTGCTAACCCCAATATTGAGTGGTTGTTTATGCGAAAAAGAGAATTACTCCTTTTCCGCAATCCAACCCGAAGGCACCCGCTCATAGCGGCCATTGGCGTTTTGGGAGAAAAATAAATAGTACAGTCCATTGGTGATGAGGAGATGGGGCGCTTTGATCACAGCATTGTAACGTGCGATTTGGTTGAGGGTGTCAGGGGTCAGGGGTACATCAGGTGCTTTGCATTCACAGAGAATGAAAGGCTTGCCATCACGGCCGTAAATGACCACATCAAACCGCTTACGCATCTGATTGTAACGGATTTCTTTTTCCACCGCAATCAAACCGCGGGGAACTTTTTTTTCAGATAGAAAAAAATGGAGGAGCTGCTGCCGCACTTCTTCCTCTTTTTGCAAAACATACCAATCCCGCCGAACTGGATCATATACCCAGTTTTGGTTATCACGCTGCTCAATTGGTAGTTCAACGATTGGGAAAGCCCACTTCATGACACAAATGTATGGCCTTTTGCGAAAATTCGCTTAATTGGGTTTCGATCATTCTCTTACTTTCTCCTAAGGCTTCAAAAAGACATGATAATCTACAGCGTTACCGTATCGGTCGAGGATGTCATCCTGACAGATTGGCTGGACTGGATGAGAAACGTCCACATCCCAGATGTAATGAAAACCGGCCATTTTGCAGGCTGGCAGATGCGAGAACTCATTGATCCCCCTCCACAGGACCGCACCAAAACCTACAATATTCAATACGAAATGCCGGATATGGATGCATACCTAACCTACCAACGGCACCATGCCAAAGCCTTGCAGGCAGATCATAAAAAGCGTTACGGTGAGCGTGCCGTTGCATTTAGATCCTTGCTCAAAGACGTCTAAGCCAATACTTTTCAGGTGCCGCCAAACCGGTACATCCCTGCTTCGCTGGCCGTGAACAGCTTGCCAGGATTTTGCATTGCAAACCTGCCACGCTTCCAGTAATTTATGCGCTGAAGAATCAACCCACATTCATGCAAATCTTTTTCAAACTTATAGGTCTGGGCATTCTCCTGGCCCTCTTCTCCTGTAAAAGCAGTAAATCTACTCAGGATACACCGCAGAGCGTGAGCTTTCGGGTTTTACAGGAAGGCGCATATTGCGGCATTGAAGAAAAAAGAAATCAGTTGATCACCAACGAGGCTGAATGGACCAGATTCTGGTCTGCCTTCGGCTCTAATCGCATTCCACCACCCGAAAAACCTGCGGTCGACTTCACTGACAGCCAGGTGGGTATTGCATTAATGGGTATGCGGACATCTGGTGGCTACCGGGTCTCCGTCAAAGAGATGGCCCAGAGTGGCAGCACGCTTGATGTAAAGCTATTATATGAAAGTCCTGGTCCCAACTGTGCGGTTACAGAAGCGCTGACCTATCCTTTTGTTCTGTTTGTGGTTCCCAAAGTGGGCATCGACAATGCCAATTTTACGGTCGAAGAGAAGGTAACCAATTGTGACGGCTAGATGCTGCGGCCTGTTTTGTTTGCTCCTATGGGTCGGATCAACCATGGTCCGGGCACAGGATTTTATTTCCTTACGCAGGGTGCAAGGAGACATTCCAATCGCATTTCGCCAGGCTATTCCTCCCCAAACGCATACAGCAGAAGATTTGTCAGCCGAGCAAGCAGCATTTCTCCGGGAAGATGCTTTTAATATGCAGCAACTCCTGAGAAGCGGCAAAGTACTCTTTGGGGATTCTCTTAGTCTGTATGTACAGTCTGTTGGGGAAAAAATCCTTCAAAAGCGCCCTGAGTTACAGTCCCAACTCTCTTTTTATGCGGTTCGTTCCCATATTGCCAATGCCTATGCATCCAGCAATGGCATCATTCTGGTCAACATTGGCTTGCTGGCACGCCTGAACAACGAGGATGAACTGGCTTTCATTCTTTGTCATGAAATCACCCACTACCTCCGCCAACATCCTTTCGCCTTATACCAAAAATTACAGCTTTCCAGTCAAAGCAGAAGAAAAAATCATCAGCAAACTGCGCTGAATGAACTGCTGCTATCGCGCAATTATTATAGTCAGGAGATAGAATTGGAAGCAGATGCGGAAGGCCTGAATCTTTTTCTGGAAAGCCCCTACGATCCTGCTGCTGCCAGCACGGTTTTCGATGTATTAGAACGGGCAGACCAAGCGGTTTTCAGGGACAAGAACGCATTGGATCTATTACGTCCAACAGAGGAAGCCTTTCCCGTTCCACCTTTACAAGCTGTCAGCCAGGCTTCTGAAGAAGAGATTCTGGTCAGTTCTACCCATCCCATCCCTGCTGAAAGACGCGAACGGATTGAGGCATTATTGTCCAATGTTTCCCAGCATCAGCCTTCTCCTCCCCAGCGTCTCTTCTCAAACATCCAACGTCTGGCCCAACTGGATCTGTGCCATCTCTACTTACTACAACGTCGCTATGAAGCGGCCATTCATTTGGCTTTGGGCCTGCACCAGCATCGGGCTCCGAAACATTTTTGCCAATACATTATCAGCAAGGCTCTCTATGCCCTGGCGCGCCACAGTAATACGGGACGCTGGTATGATGTCCATGTCGATGAAAGTGAAGCCAGTTTATCCGAAAAACCGCTGCTCTATACCCTCGCTACCCTAACAGAATCTCAACGGCACCTTCTGGCACTTTGGCATGTGTGGACCCCACAGGGGCGGTCGCCCGGTATGCGCAAACGCGCGATGCAATTGATTGAAGACTGGTGGAAGCTACGGGTTGATTCAATTTGGTTGTCACAGGATGGGCCCTTTCCAACGGAAGCCCTGGCAGGAGAATTGTCTGACTGGGGAAAAGATGTGATGGACCGCTTGCTAGCTGATCCAGCCTTTTTACGCGCCTGCGAAGAAAGTCGGGAGCAGATTCAATTGGGAGAAAAAAAGATGGTCGAAAGCGAACGGGAACGCAATCGAAAAGCCCGGCGCATTGCCAGAAAGGGCGTCAACCTGGGGCTCAATAAAGTGGTGTTTGTAGAGCCTTTTTACCAAAGAGAAGATCAGCGAGAAGAAAAGCCTGTTCAATTTGCAGCCTCCGCTGAGGGAGAATCCACCTACATCGATTTGCTGGAAAAACATGCCCGTGCGGTAGATCTTTCCCACGAAATCCTCAGCAGTAGTCGCATGGAGGCCGAAGACACCGAGCCATTCAATGAGCTGGCGCTGCTCAATGAATGGCTCAGTGAACGTTTATTATTGGACGACCTGGAGATGGTGAGCATGTTGTACGATGACATTGCACTTCTCCGAAAAAAATACGGAACCGATCATTTTATCTGGACCAATGGGCTGGCAATGGCCCGTAAGCGCTCCGGGCGAGGTCTCATCCTGACGGCGGGCGTGATCTTCCCACCCCTTTTGCCTTACTCCATTTACTATCTTAGCAGCCCTGATCGCAATCTTTATTTTTACACCATGGTGTACGATGTGAAAGAAGAAGCCTACCTGATTCTATATCCCCGGCAGATCAGGATGAAAGACCGCAAAGATGTTTTCAACTCTTTGACCTATGATCTGGTCTATCAATTGAAACAGCGATAGCTACATGCCACAACAAACGCCTGCCCAAAAGACCGCCATTCTCCTGACATCAGTTCTCATCATTGCGGTTTGTGGCATTTTATACGAACTCCTGATCAGCAGCATTTCCTCCTATTTTCAAGGGAGCAGCATCCTGCATTTCTCTCTGGTGATTGGTCTCTTCCTGTCGTTCATGGGCGTTGGTTCATATATATCAAAATATATTACCAAAGACCTGCTGCGATGGTTCATCCGCTTTGAAATCGTCCTTGGGATTGTGGGGGGGTTCTCTACTTTTCTGCTTTATTTTGCCTTCTCACTGACCTCATACTTTTATCTTTTTACCTTCGTCCTGATTGGTATCCTGGGAGGATTGGTAGGATTGGAAATCCCCATTCTGACCCGTATCGTTCGTCAATACGAAAGTCTCAAAGATGCCCTCGCACGGGTCCTGTCCTTTGACTACCTCGGCTCGCTGATTGCATCAGTTTTGTTTCCGATTGTCTTACTGCCCGGCTTGGGGTTGATGCGGACCGCCTTTGCCATTGGCTTGCTCAATCTGGCGGTGGCGGTGCTCAACATCTGGCTTCGTCATTCCAAGCAATCCGCATACCTTTTCCGCCGCCACCTGCCGAGGCTTTGATCA
>JBCBZF010000468.1:0-5451 GCA_039815525.1 Bacteroidota bacterium
CAGGTATCACGCGGATTCAGAATAGCGTTGGGTACGTCCGGGCAGGTCTTCGGCATGTTCAGACCAAAAATCGGATGCTCCTGATATTCCACTTTGTCGAGACCACCTTCAATTGCAGCCTTCACCATTGCGCGGGTAAAGGAAAGCTCAATCCTGGAACCTTCGCCAAAGCTTCCGCCCGTCCAGCCGGTGTTGACCAGCCAAACATTGATTTTCCCATCACCTTTCTGGCTGCCATCCTGCAATTTTTTACCCAACAGCTCTGCATAACGCGCTGGGTGTAATGGCAAAAATGGTGCGCCAAAACAAGCGGAAAAAGTCGCTTCCGGCTCGGTAATGCCTTCTTCTGTACCGGCGATTTTAGCAGTATATCCACTCAGGAAGTGGTACATAGCCTGCTCTACCGTCAAGCGGGAAATCGGTGGTAATACCCCAAAGGCATCACAAGTCAGGAAGAAAATGTTCTGCGGCAAATCCCCACGAGAGTTGTACATAATGTTGGGGATGTGGTAAATCGGATAGCTCACCCTGGTATTTTGGGTGATAGACGAATCCTCATAATCCACTTTATTGCTGTCTTCTTCGAAGACAATATTTTCCAACAAAGCGCCAAATTTAATCGCTTCGTAGATCTGTGGCTCCTTGGTCGGCGAGAGATCGATGGTTTTGGCGTAACAGCCACCTTCAAAATTGAAGATAGAGGACTCTGACCAACCATGCTCGTCATCTCCTACCAATCGACGCGCCGGGTCATTGGACAGGGTGGTTTTCCCCGTTCCGGACAGTCCAAAAAACAGAGAGGTGTCACCTTTGGCACCTACATTGGCGGAGCAGTGCATCGACAGTACACCACGCTCCTGGGGCAAAAGGAAATTCAAAACGGAGAAAATTCCTTTCTTGATTTCACCTGTATAAGCGGTCCCACCAATGATGATGGTTTTCTCCGTGAAATTGATGATGGAAAAGTTGTCCTGACGGGTACCGTGTTGCTTGGGATCGGCCTTGACACTTGGAAAGGCATAAATGGTCCATTCCGGATCAAAGTTTTCCAATTCTTTTTCACTGGCCCGGATGAACATATTGTAGACAAACAGACTTTGCCATGGATATTCAGTATGAACCCGGATTTTCAGGCGATACTTGGGGCTGGCACAGGCAAATACATCACGGACATAAATTTCTTCCTGCTTCCCTACATACTCCAGCATTTTGGCTTTGAGCATTTGGTAGTGATCAGGTGAAATCGGGATATTAATATCACCCCAATCAACTGATTGGCTGGTGATGTCGTCTTCCACGATGAAACGGTCTTTAGGGGAGCGGCCCGTAAATTTGCCGGTCTTCACAACAAGGGCACCAGTGCTGCTGAGATTTCCCTGACCCAGCAAAATGGTTTTTTCTACCAGCGATGCTGGCGTGAGATTTTTCTTATGCATGCTACTCGGGATTAAACAGATTTCCTATGTTTGGGCGTATACATAGTAGATGGAAATCACATAGGCGATGAGAATACAAAGGTCTGGAATAATATTTAACTGATAAAAGGAAGATTGGTTTTGTACCATAAAAAAGGTCAAAAATCCAATCTTCTTGCAATCTATTCCCACAGATTCCTTTCGTTCTACCTTCAAACCATTTAATAAAAAAACAATCCGCGCTACCCGAAAGAAGCAGCGCGGATCATTTTCACTGACAAAAAGGTTTACTTGACAATGGTCATCTCATCCAGCAGGTGGCTGGCGCCTGCATATTTTTCAATGACGAAGAGGACGTAGCGTGCATCCACACAGATGGTCCGTTTCAGCTCAGGGAATACATGGATGTCTGAGGACATTGCTTCCCAGTTGCCGTCGAAGGCGACCCCAATCAGTTCGCCTTTGCCATTGATGACCGGAGAGCCAGAATTACCGCCGGTGATGTCGTTGGTGGTGAGGAAGTTGATTTCCAGTCTACCATCTTCACCATATTCGCCAAAGTCCTTCTCTGCGAAGAGCGTTTTCAATTTTTCCGGCACATCAAATTCTGTGCTATTGGGGTCATCCTTTTCGATCACCCCGGCCAAGGTGGTATAATGATCATACATGACCCCATCCCGCGGCTCATAGGGCATGACAGTACCATAGGTGACCCGCATGGTAGAATTTGCATCTGGGTAGAAGGTTTTGTCAGCGTGCATTTCCTTCATACCAGCCATGTAGTCGCGGCGGTATTGGCCCACCTGAAGTTCGAAGGCCATGTTGCTCAGGGCGACTTTTTGGCGGTAAAAGTTCAGCACCTGACTGACGTAGCCAAAGATTTTGTCGTTGCGGAAGGCCTCTAAAGTAGGATTGTCCAAAAAGGCATTCATTCTTTCCCGATTGGTCATGAATGAACTTGCATAGGCATCTTCTGTCCAGGCTTTGATGCGATCTTCCGGACTCACCGGAAGGATTTCTTTCACCATAGAGGGGACATCCTCAACTACTCCTACTGTCTTCTTTTTCTTTTTACGCTTCTTCTTCTTTTTCTTCTTCTTTTCCGTAACCGTTTCTGTAACCGTTTCAATCACCGGCTGAGGTGGATTCACCACTGAGGCAAAAAATGGTGGATGCAGTTCTTCCGGCAAGTTTTTATAGAAGTAAATAAAGGAACTGGCGAACACTTCCTTGTCCACATCATAAAAGAAGCCGTCGAAGAATTCATCCATTTCGCCACGCAGACGTGCCGCTTCTCCTTTGATTGCATCCTGATTTTCGCCCTGAACCAATTGGGCCATCCCTTGCAGTTGAGTAAGGGTCAATACATTTACTTTGGGCGCCAACACACCGTAGTACAGATTGGTCATGAAGCGATCGGTCGGACGATACATTTGGTGCATCTCATCAATCTCCTTCAGCACTGTACCATACTTTTCATTACGACTTGCATCAGCCTCAGCCCAGGTTTGGAATGCTTTTTCGGCTTTCTTTGTTTCACCAATCACATCATAGCGGTTCAGCATGGTGGTTTGCCCGATATAATATTTGTACTGGTTCATGTCAGAAGCATAATCACCAGCCATGGCAATGCGCACTTTGTCGCTGGCATCCATGGCTTCCTTGGTGATGCTGGTTTTCTGTCCCAACAGATCAATTTTGTCCTGGTTGCTTTGTTCCAGCGCCATCTCTATCGCCGAAGATGTCAGGTAGCGTGTGGTCCGACCAGGATAGCCCATGATCATGGCGTAGTCATCTTGCTCAACGCCTTTGATCGAAATCGGAAGGAAATGCTTCGGCTGATAAGGCTGATTGTCTGGAGAATATTCAGCCGGCTGGTTATCGGGTCCAGCATACACTCTCAACAGCGAAAAATCACCGGTATGGCGCGGCCACATCCAGTTATCAGTGTCTCCACCAAATTTGCCAATCGTACTGGGAGGTGCGCCTACCAGACGCAGGTCTGTATAGACGTCGTAGACAAACAGATGGTATTCGAGACCGTGGAACATTTCTTTTACTTCAGCCACGCGATTGGTACCCTCGATTGCTTCAGCAATGATGCCTTCTTTGATTTCCTCTAATTGTTGAGGATTCGGAGTCCCATCGGCCAACACTTTGCTGGTTACATCTTCAGAGTGGACCAAAAATCCAGCAGACATACCGGGGACTGGTTTTTCTTCCGACAGCTTCATGGCCCAAAAACCATGGGTGAGGTAATCGTTCGCCTCATCACTCAGGGTCGCAATGCCATCATAGGCACAGTGGTGATTGGTAAGCATGAGACCTTTCGGAGAAATCATTTCACCGGTACAGGAACCGGCGCCGATATCAAATTTGACGATGGCATCTTCCAGGCTGGCAGCCTCTTCGTTGTAAACTTGTTCTGCCGGCAACTCCAGACCCAAAGTCTGCATATCAGAATGAACCAGGTCTTTGACCTGATGTGGCAGCCACATGCCCTCATGGTTCTCCTTTTTTTGAGCGAAACTCAGCGAAGAAACCATCAGGCAAAAAGCCATTAACAAAAAAATCTTCCTTTTCATATTTCGTTCGGGGATAATGCTGAATGTTTGTTTTGAATCCTTAAAGGTAAAAAAACCTTTCTTTAATACTGGGACGCTGAGATTGCCAAATCGTCATGGTGGAATCTTGCGATTTTGGTCCTACATCCGCAGAATAAAGTGCTCTTTGGCCTGATGCTTCCGGACAAAGCAAAGGCCCAGATACAACAAATCAATGCTCACGGAAATGCGTTCGTCCTTACAAATTTCTGCCCATGCCCGGCTCATGCCACTGGACCAATGAATATCATCCAGAATCAAGAGACTGTCCTTTGGCATGTGGGTGAGAAACTGCTCAACATAGTCCCTGGTTGGTTTGTATTGATGATTTCCATCCAGAAAGACGTAATCAGGCCGCATATTTTGCAAGGCATCGGTGGTCAGCCAGTGATCAAAGTCTACATGAATGATGTCGAGGTTCTGGCCAGTCTCTGCAAGGTTTTGCCGGGCAATTTCAGCCAATGTTTTAGCTCCTTCCAGGCTCACAAACTGGCTCTCTGGCACTGCCAGGCGTTGGTACATGGCTGAGATGCCCAGGTTCGTGCCAAACTCGAGCATGCGCTGGGGTTGCAGATGTCTGCACAGGCGGTAGAGCAATTCACCACTCCGCCGCTGGCGGGCAGCACGTCGGGCCAGTTGGCCCAGTGTCGTTTTCACCTCTCCCCCACCCCGGTTCAGACTACCAGCTCCAAGGTCTGCAAAACGCACCTCCTGCTCGCTTCCGGCCAACTTTTTGCGAATCGCCTCTACTTGCCGTCCGGCTTCTGATTTACGGTAAGGGAAGACATCTTCTACCAATTGAAACACAAAAGGCGAATGCACTCCGTGGGCCGTTTTTGCCTGCCACTGATGCCGGAACCACTGTTGCGCAAGATGAATATTCAATGCAATTGAGTATAAAAAAGGCCCTTCTATTGCAGAAGGGCCAGATACAATATCTTTTCCGCCAGACTTAAGGCTGACTGGTTACCATATAATCAAATATCAGTCGATCCCGTACGTTCAAACCTGCTCCATCATCCTCCAATCGGGTGATCCGCATGACCGCAAACTGCGGTTGAGGAGATTTGGTGAGGCGCACAATGACAATATCGTCCACAGCCAGCACAGGCGTTTCTGATGCTGGCGAGGGGTCACTGAACCATGCCTGGGCGATGGTTTCATAGCTGGCCTCATTGTAATTGAAACGAGACGCATCGGTCAGAACAAATACAGAATCCCGGTTAAAGAAGGCATTATTGGGAGAGATCAATCGAGGCTCCCACAGCCCTTGCGAGCCCGCACTCTCTTCAATGTCTGTATCCAAAACGTTTCCAGGTCCACTGATATCCGGGAAAGAATTTCTTTGGGTAAAATTGAAGCGGAAAGCCACATTGCTGCGGAAATTGAAAATGCTGTCGTTTTCATAGCGCAGCACTTCAAATGGCGCAGGA
>JBCBZF010000821.1:0-3362 GCA_039815525.1 Bacteroidota bacterium
CATCGACGGGGACGCCGATGTAATCGGCTTGATCATCACTCAGTTTGGTGAGCGTTGCGCCAAGCTTGGCAAGGTGCAACTCAGCCACGCTGTTATGGGCCACATATTCCCCGTTTTTGCAGGCTTTAGAGGAGGAAAAGGCGTACATGTCAGCCTTGGGGTGCTACTGGCCGTACAACCTGTCGCCACGATCGCGATCGCAACTCTGACATTGATTATCTTCCTGGTTTCCCGTTATCCGGTGCTGGGCTATCTGGTTGGAGCACTTACTTTACCAATATTCGTATTGGCTACTCCCAGCCTGCAAGGTGATATGCGCCTGCCAATGCTGATGTTCTCCATTCTCATCTTTGGTATGTTGCTGTACAGTCATCGTGAGAATCTCCAGCTCATTTTGCAAGGCAGAGAGCATCGGGTTCCACTCCACTGGCATTGATCAATGCACATAGCTACCAGCATTGATGTCGATGCTGCAGCCTGTCGCATGGTCCATCCATCCACTGGCGAGAAACAACACGGTCGGCGCAATGTCTGCGGCTTGGGTCAACTCTCCTAAAGCCAGATCATCGAGTACGTATTCTCTGCCATATTCCTCGATAAATTGTTGGGCCATATCAGTTTCCACAAAGCCAGGTGCAATCACAAAAGATTTGATCCCGTCCTTTCCGTAAGCGCGTGCCAGAGAACGTGATAAAGCCACCATACCAGCTTTTGATGATGCATAGGCCAGGTATTCCGCCGTATCGCCCCGAAAAGCTGCTCTGGACGAAATATGAATCAAGCGGCCACTCCCCTGCCCCCTCATCTTTTTGACACAAGACCGGGAAAGCGCTGCTGTGGCGACCAGATTCACCTGAAGACTTTGCTCCCAAAGCATTTGCCAATCTTCCCATGACAGATCATCTGATTCTGCTAAGGCAACGCCCGCGTTGTTGACAAGCACGTCAATCCTCCCCAATTGATCATATACATTATCTGCTAAGTGATGAACGGCAGATGCATCTGTAAAATCACACTGAAACAGGTGGACGGTGGTCTTCAGTTCAGCAGCCAGTTGCTCTGCGGCAGCACGTGATCGTCCATATTGAATCGCCAATTCTGCGCCGGCTTCTGCCAGCTTATGTGCAATGGCTGCTCCAATTCCCCTGCTGCCGCCTGTCAGGAGGATGATTTTGTCCTTCAGAGAAATTTCCATAAGATTGCCCGTCTTTTCCGCAAAATAACAGATTGAAAAGCAATAAGAGATGAAAGCATTGATGTTTCCCGGACAGGGCTCACAATACGTTGGTATGGGGCAGGCATTATATGATGCCCACGACCAGGCCAAAGAACTGTTTCTACAAGCCAATGATATCCTTGGTTTTGACATTCAGAGCCTGATGTTTTCCGGCACTGACGAAGACCTCAAACGTACTTCTGTTACCCAGCCCGCCATTTACATCCATTCGGTTATCGCCGCAATGGTCAACAATCTGGTGGAAGAAGCGGATATGGTAGCAGGTCATTCCTTGGGTGAGTTTTCCGCCCTGACAGCCGCCGGTGCGCTTTCTTTTGAGGATGGCTTGAAATTGGTCGCCATTCGGGCCAATGCCATGCAAAAAGCCTGCGATCTGGCCGATAGTACCATGGCTGCGATCCTTGGTATGGAAGATGCCGCGGTAGAAGAAATTTGTACCAGCATTGAGGCAATCGTTGTCCCTGCCAATTACAACACCATCGGCCAGTTGGTCATCTCTGGTAGTCGTGAGGGCATCGAGCAGGCAATTGCCAAGGCGCAGGAAGCTGGTGCACGCCGGGCGCTGGAAATTCCTGTAAACGGTGCTTTTCATTCACCTTTTATGGAACCAGCCCGGGTGGAACTGGCTGAGGGAATTGAACAAACCAGGTTTGCTGATGCAAGTGTACCAGTCTACCAAAATGTAACGGCCCAGCCCCATCAGGATAAAGAAACCATTAAAGCCAATCTATTGGCACAACTTACCGCTCCAGTTCGCTGGACGCAGAGCGTTCAGGCCATGATAGCAGCTGGTACAACGGAATTCGTAGAAGTTGGACCAGGTAAAGTGCTACGCGGATTGATTAAAAAGGTGGACCGAAAAATGCCAGTGGAAGGAGTGGAATGATCAATCTTCTGGTGCCAATGCAGAAGCGATTCCTACTCTTTTACCGATAAATTGACCGTGGCCGATTTCAGACATCATGAAGTCGGCCACTTCTTCTACCGACACTTCATTCTGCGCACTTTTGGGATAATAAGAATCCCGAACCCGGTATTGGCCTGCTTTTTCACGCCGGTGCATGAAGGCAGGTGCAACAATAGTCCAATCCAGGCTCGAAGCTTCCAGTGCCTCATATACCCGTCGATGGTCCATGGAAATGTTCTGCAGATTAGGTGGAAAACTCAGCGACTCCATGATCAACTGCTTGGGATTTTCCTGCAAAATGCCCGCTCCGGTAATGGTCAACAAACGCCTGGGACCATGCGCTTCCATTACTGTGATAATGTTCTTGATGGCGCTTGACAAGAGTGTAATGGTGCCACGAAACTGACGAATTCCAACTGCAGACACTACTACGTCCATGCCTTGAACCGCAGCTTCAATACCAGCTGGCTCCAATACATCTCCTTTTACCAGTCTTAGGTTTTCATGAGAAAAAGGAAACGTTTCAGGCTTGCGGGCGAAAGCCGTAAGCTGATGCCCTTGATTCAGGGCCACGGCCGCAAACATGGTTCCAAGGCGGCCAGTCGAACCAATTACCAAAATATTCATCTCAGCGTAGATATGCGGCCGCAAACTTACACAAAAATGAATCATCCTGCATGGGGGCTGTAATATGGAGCTGGAAATCATGGAATTTTTCACCCTGTACACTATTGATTGCCTACCCTTAGGAATACATCTTCCTCTTCAAAAAGGTCTTCTTTCAGAATTTTCTTCAGCTCCTTTTTGGAAGGATTGATTTCCACAAGTTTCAGTTGCTCCTCTTCTCTGTACTCCTTGAGTGCCGTGAGAAGCCGAATTCCCTCAATGCTGCTCGAATCAAATGGAATTTCTGTCACAAACAGGTGACGCCCTTTTTCAAGCTGTAAGATCTTCAGCCGCCACCGATTTTCCGTTGTTCGCTGATTGATTGCAAGTTGCCCTTTGAATTTCCTAATGATCATGTCAGGACCCGGGACATATAGCGGGGCGCTATCTGGTTCGTATGCTAGCAGAAGACTATCTCGTTCAACGACAGCTTCTCTTTCGACTCCATCTCCAAAGTCCACTTTAGCATTATCAGTCATCTTCCAATCAGATATCGTATCGAAAGCCGACAATGGTAACATGATTGGTATAATTCCCTGCTGAAAAACGCCC
>JBCBZF010000592.1:0-4623 GCA_039815525.1 Bacteroidota bacterium
GGCGTTTTGGGACTAGAGGTATTGCTGCGAAAGCCCATTGCCAGACTGATCAACAATGATGGGGAATCGCTCTACATGGATACGCATGGCAATCGGTTTAACCCAACGAAATTCCATACCGAGCATGTAGCGCTTGTGCGGGGTGATTTTATGGAGGCTGTGGCAGATAGTTTTATCTGTTCAACGGTGGGTGAGGCGCTCCCGGTCTTACGATATATCCATCAGCATCCATTTTGGAATGCGCAAATCGCTGAGGTCGTCCTCCAACAAAACGGAGAGCTAAAGTTGTTGCCACAGGTCGGAAATCTGCCGATCGAATTTGGATATCCGGTTCGGATCGAAGAGAAGTTTGACAATCTGATGGACTTCTATCAGCAAGCCATCCCCAAAGTGGGCTGGAATTATTATCGATCAATTAATGTAAAGTTTCGCGGTCAGGTTGTGGCCAAAAAAAGATAAATGTAAAACGCTGCTCTTAGGTTCCTTATACACTTGTTAGAAGTCAAAATTTAAACGCAAAGTCATGTCTTCAGAAAAAAGTACATCCGAAAAAATCGTCGTTGGTCTCGACATCGGGACCACGAAGATTTGCGCCATTGTTGGCAAACGGAATGAGTACGGTAAGATCAACATTCTGGGACTCGGTAAAGCCCACTCAGATGGGGTGAGCCGCGGAGTGGTGGTCAACATCGAGAAAACAGTGCAAGCCATTCGTGAAGCCATCGCCGAAGCTGAAAAGCATTCAGGCATCAAGATTGAAGTGGTACACGTCGGTATTGCAGGCGAACATGTGCGCAGTATGCAGCACAAAGGGATCATTACCCTGAACAATCCCGCATTTGAAATCGGGCAATCCGATGTAACACGTCTGCACGAGGATATGTTCAAAATTGCCACACAACCTGGCACAGAAATTATTCATGTTCTTCCACAGGAATACACGGTGGATTCCCAGGTCGGAATCATTGATCCAGTGGGTATGTCCGGGGTGCGTCTCGAAGGAAATTTCCACATTGTTACCGGGCAGATTACCGCTGCCAACAACATTTACAAATGTGTGGTTCGGGCTGGACTGGAAGTTGCCGAATTGATTTTGGAACCACTCGCTTCCAGTGCAGCTGTTTTAACGGAGGAAGAAAAAGAGGCTGGTGTATGTCTGGTCGACATTGGTGGTGGGACCACTGATATTGCGGTCTTCGAAAACAACATCATCCGCCATACAGCGGTGATTCCTTTCGGTGGCAACATTGTTACTGAGGATATCAAACATGGCTGCAAAGTGATGAAGCGCCACGCTGAGCTTCTGAAAGTACAGTATGGAAGCGCACTGGCTGATGCCGTTACCGAAGATGTTGTGATCAGCATCCCGGGGCCACGCGATCGGCCTGCCAAAGAGATCCACAAGAAAATGCTTGCTCAGGTGATCCAATCCCGGATGGAGGAGATCATGGAATTTGTCTCCGCCGAGATCAAAAACTCAGGCTTTGAAGACAAATTGGTAGCAGGGATTGTCGTAACAGGTGGTGGCTCACAGCTTCAGCATATGAAGCAATGTGTCGAATATGTAACCGGCATCGATACACGTATCGGTCTGCCCGGGGAGCACCTTGCCAGCGGACTGGTTGACGAAGTCAACTTCCCCATGTATTCAACCGGTACCGGATTGGTGATCATGGGATTGGAATCAGCTGAAACTACTCCGGTTCGTACCAGCGGATCAGGAAAGAGAGAGAACTATACCGGCCAAATGGGCGGGAAAAGTGGCCCTAAAATCAGTTTCATCGACAAAGTGAAAACCTGGTTTGAAAGCACATTAACCAATACGGGAGAATTTATTGAATAACAGAATCGATTAAACAGACGTTGTTGCAACCAAAAATATAGGAGCCATGCAATTTGAATTTCCAACTCATGAGCATTCCATTATCAAAGTCATCGGCATTGGCGGAGGTGGCGGGAATGCAGTGAACAATATGTTCCGTCAGGGTATTGAGGGTGTAGATTTTATGATCTGCAACACTGACCTACAGGCCCTGAATCAAAGCGATATTAAAACCAAGATTCGTCTTGGTGCGAACCAAACCGAAGGCCTCGGTGCCGGCGCCAATCCTGAAATCGGGAAGAAAGCGGCCATTGAGAGCCTTGAAGAAGTCAGAGCGGTCCTGAAAGACCAGACCAAAATGGTGTTCATCACTGCTGGAATGGGAGGGGGAACCGGAACCGGTGCCGGCCCCGTTATTGCTTCCATGGCAAAAGAAATGGGCGTTCTGACAGTCGGAATCGTAACCACGCCATTCCGTTTTGAAGGACCACGCCGGACCCAGTCTGCCATGCATGGCATTGAAGAACTGGAAAAGGTCGTTGATACATTGATTGTCATCGACAACAACAATCTCCAGAAGATTCTGGGGAATGGCGTTTCGATGAAAAAAGCTTTTGAAGAAGCTGACCAAGTCCTCTGTGATGCAGCAAAAGGCATTGCTGAGATCATCACCACCGAAGGCTACATCAATGTTGACTTTGCTGATGTCTGTACCATCATGCGTGATGGTGGCAAGGCACTCATGGGAACCGCCGTTGCAGAAGGCGAAGGCCGGGCGATGGAAGCGGTTGAATCTGCCATCAATTCTCCTTTGCTGGATAGCATGGGGGTTAAAGGTGCCCGTGGCATCATTGTGAACATTACTGCCTCCGAGGATTCCCTCGGAATGGATGAAACCACTGAGATTGTTGAACATGTTCAACAAACGGCTGGCAATGAAGCCAACATTATCTATGGTATCGTCTACGATGAGGCTATGGGAGATGCCATCCGGGTAACGGTCATCGCGACACGATACGCCAGTGTTGAGGAGCAAGCAGCGCCCCATAACCAGACGCAGACACTCGCCCAACCACAGGTAGAACGTCAGCAGCCGGCACAAAATTTCCGTCGTTTGGACGAAAGGGAGCGTGAAAACCGGATTCAGAAACTCAACTCCAAGACGTATGATCTACATGATTCAGAGAGTCTTTCTGGATTGGAGAATGTTCCGGCTTATATGCGCAAACGCGTCACCTTGAATGTAGACGGCCCAGAACAAGTGAATCTCTCACGTACTTCGGTTGAGGAAACCAATGACCAGAAGTATCGGTTGAAAGACAATAATTCTTTTCTACACGACAGCGTAGATTAATTTTTTAGGAACCTACGATCTTTCTGAAGACGATGCACAGCCCTCTTTTCGTTGAAAAGGGGGCTCTTCGTTTTTCCTGAGACTTTTAGAAGGCCCTGAGCGTCCCAACAAGACGACTGTGCAACGTCTTCTGTGTAAAGAAGTCATTACTTTGTATACTCCTTATCTGCATTCACCTATCATCTTATGCGCCTTCTCATTATTCTCATTCTGTTTGTGTCCCTTTCTTATCCTGCGCAGGCCCAACGCTATACCACTGCGGCTGGTATCCGGGTTGGCAACTCTTTGGGGCTGACTGTGGCCCAAAGAGTCAGTAAAAAAGTATCAATTGAAGCGATTGCCCATCGTGATCTCCAGAAACGCACTTATCTACAGGCATACGCCAGGCGGCATCACGCCCTCTTCATCCGCAATGTCAATATGTACTATGGCGCCGGGGCACACTTTGGATATCAACCTGAGAATGGGGGATTAGGAGGCTTTGGGTTAATTCTTGGAGGGGAAATGAGCTTGTTAAGAATGAATTTTACCCTGGACTATAAACCACATTTTGATCTCAATCAGGAACAATGGTTTGTCAATCATATTGCGGTTTCTGCCCGATATATTTTCCTGCAATACAAATGGCTGGATAAATGGAAGCGCAGAAGGGCCAAAAGGCAAAAAAAGCGTCGTAAATATAGAGGCAATTAAGACTGCCGGTACTCAAATAGCCAATCCTGGCCGATGGCACAACTATCATACGGTTCTGTTTGTGTTAGCTGAGGACTGCTCAATCCTTCCCCAATCGATTTGGGACTTTTGTACCGATAGATCCGGTCCCACACGCCCTGGTCGATGAATTGTTGGAGTAAATGACTGCCTCCTTCAACCAGGATCGAACTGATCCCACATGCAGCAAAAAGTTCCTCGCTTATCAGACGAACATCCTGCCAGCCCGAAGGCTCAAAAGTGTGAACATGATTCGCCAAATCAGTACGTTTTGGACCGAGAAGGATACTTTTTACCTGATCAGAGAAAAAAGCCTGCCCGGAAAGACGCTGGTTTCGATCGAAGATGATGCGAATCGGATCCTCGCCAGGTACATGGCGAACGGTCAACGAAGGATCATCAATCAAGGCAGTATTGGTGCCAACCATGATCGCGTGATGCTTTGCACGCAAGTGGTGTGAATATAGATTGGCGGCAGGACCGGTGATGGAAACTGGTCCATAACCCATGGCAGATCCATTTCGTTTTGCCATCATTCCGTCCGCACTTTCAGCCCATTTCAGGCTAATAAAAGCGCGCTTCTCAAGCTGATTGACAAAAAAAGCCTGATTAACCGCCTGAAAGGGAGTCGGGTCCGCTGCAAGTTCTACGCTTATTCCAGCATCCCGCAGAATCCGAACGCCATTCCCCGCAACTTTGGGGTTGGGATCCAGGCACCCAATCACGACATGCGGAA
>JBCBZF010000779.1:0-3596 GCA_039815525.1 Bacteroidota bacterium
CTACGCAACCAAACTGGCCAAAGACATCAGCTTTAATCTTGGCTACTCTCACCTGATTGCGACAGAAACCATGTTGAGCCTGCGTCCGGGTGATGCCACTCATAACAACTGGGCGTGGATGATGATCACCTTTAAGCCAACGCTCTTTACCACCAAAAAGGAAAAGTCCTGATCAACCTCTGACATCAATTCTCATGAAAAAATACAACCTCTACCTTCTCCTGCTGATGGTCGCTTTCTGTGCGGCCTGCGGCACCGGCAACAAAGCCTCTAAAACGGCAGTAAGCACTGCTTCCGTATCTGCTAATGCAGCCCTGATCGAAAAGCCTCAGCTGACGTTTGGCTTTATCAAGCTGACCGATATGGCGCCTTTGGCCATTGCCAAAGAACTTGGCTACTTCGAAGAAGAAGGCTTATATGTAACGATTGAAGCCCAGTCAAACTGGAAAAATGTACTTGACCGTGTGATTGACGGTCAATTGGATGGTTCACACATGCTGGCTGGCCAGCCAATTGCGGCCAGTGCTGGCTTTGGTCGTCAGGCGGAGTTGATTACACCATTTTCCATGGACCTCAATGGCAACGGTATTACCGTTTCCAATGAAATCTGGTCTGCCATGAAAGGCAATGTGCCCAAAGGGGAGGGTGGGAAGCCTGTCCATCCCATCAAAGCGGAGGCGCTGAAGCCAGTTGTTGATGCCTACAAAGCGGATGGAAAAGCCTTTAAAATGGGCATGGTATTTCCAGTTTCGACCCATAATTATGAGATCCGCTATTGGTTGGCTGCTGCTGGTATCCATCCCGGTATGTACACCGCTGAGAACATTCAGGGACAGGTTGATGCTGACGTATTGCTGTCCGTAACGCCGCCACCCCAGATGCCGGCTACTCTGGAAGCAGGGACCATTTATGGTTATTGTGTGGGAGAGCCATGGAATCAGCAGGCGGTTTTCAAAGGCATTGGTGTCCCGGTTACCACCAATTATGACATCTGGAAAAACAATCCCGAAAAGGTCTTCGTGATCCGCAAAGATTTCGCTGAGAAATATCCGAATACGACAGTGGCTATCACCAAGGCGCTGATCCGGGCGGCCAAATGGCTCGATACACCTGGTAATCGCCCACAGGCAGTCAAATATCTTTCCATGCCTGACTATGTTGGGGCGGATTCTATCGTGCTGGCAAATTCTATGACTGGTACCTTTGAATTTGAAAAAGGGGACAAACGCTCCATGCCCGACTTCAACGTTTTTTACCGCTACAATGCTACCTATCCATTTTACTCTGATGGCATTTGGTTTTTGACGCAAATGAGACGCTGGGGACAAATTCCTGAAGCCAAGCCAGCTGACTGGTATCACAGCAAGATCAAAGAAGTGTATCGCCCTGATCTCTGGACCAAAGCGGCGGAGGCCCTGGTGGCAGAAGGGAAAATTGATGCAGCTGACATTCCGGAGACCGATGGCTACAAAGCGGCTACTTCCGACTTCATCGATGGGAAGGCTTACAATGGAAAAGATCCAATCGGATACATCAACAGTTTCACCATTGGCAACAAAGAAGCGGTTCAATAAATCTGAATAACGAATCCCTCTTGATGAGTAGGGGCGTTTTGCAAAACGCCCCTACAAGATCTGAGAAGCATGATTTATGATAATCCATCTTTCCTCAAAAGATTCTGAAAAATAAAGAGACATGAAAGAAGTCGCTCTCCAATTGCGCCAGCGCCTCAATCCTGCTGCCTGGCTGACCAGTGGCCTGTCCTCCCTCAAAAAACCCGGCCGGGAACAATGGCTGGGTTGGGGCAAAAGTATGGGTGTTTCCCTCCTGTCCATGCTGCTGTTTTTGCTGGTCTGGCAACTAGGAGCTTCCTATCTCTATAATGTAGAGGCAGAAGCGCGCATTCGTAAAACCCTGGCTGAACAAGGGGCAGTTGCCGCTGAAGAAGTGAAAAATTGTATTGCTTCCGGTGACATCAGTTGCCAACCCAACACCCTGCCTTCACCGGCTCAGGTTTGGGCTGCTGGGCAGAGTCTGATCACAGACCACCAGATCATCAGTGCAAAGAAAGTAGCTTTTGAAGCCAAAGTGGCTGGCACCAACGCGCAGCGCATTGCGCAGGGATTGGATCCGATTACCTACACCGGACGTCCTTCTTTCATTGACCAAATTGGGACCAGCCTCAAAACTGTCCTGGTCGGATTTCTGATCGCATCGCTGATTTCCATTCCGATCGGGATTGTTACCGGTTTAAATCCCACACTCCGTACCGCTTTCAACTGGTTGATACAGGTATTCAAGCCTGTATCACCAGTTGTCTGGTTGTTGTTGGTGTTTATGATTGTGAAAACCCTGACGCTCAACTCAGATCTTGATACCTCCTTTATCATCTCGTCTATTAGTGTCGGCCTCTGCGCAATGTGGGCAACCCTTGTCAACACCAGTGTAGGCGTCTCCTCAGTCAACAATGACTACATCAATGTGGCCAAAGTGCTCAAGCTTGGGGTAGGGAAGAAGGTGTTCAAAGTGATTTTGCCTTCATCCATTCCCCTGATTTTTACAGGTATGCGGATCACGGTTTCTGTGGCCTGGATGGTACTGATTGCGATTGAGTTGCTGGCCCAAAGTCCGGGTCTGGGCTCTTTTGTCTGGGAAGAATTTCAGAATGGCGCCAATGATTCCAATGCCAAGATCATCGTGGCCATGTTTGTGATTGGCCTGATTGGGTTCATGCTGGACCGGGTGATGTTCCTTATTCAGCGTTCTGTTTCTTTCGAAAAGACTTTGGCTTAATCCTACTCCTATGTCAACTCCCATCGTTGAATTCAAGAATGTCAGCAAATGGTATGGTGAAGGACCAAACCGGACCAATGTGCTGAAAAACATCAATCTCAAGATTGAAGAAGGAGAATTTCTGGCCATTGTCGGCTTTACCGGATCGGGTAAAAGTACTTTGGTCAATATGATCAGTGGTTTGCTTCAACCCAGTGAAGGAGAAGTTTTGTTCAAAGGAAAACCCATAACGGGGCCTTCCCTTGAAAGAGGCATTATTTTCCAGAATTATTCTCTCTTGCCCTGGTTGACTGTCTATCAGAATGTCGAACTGGCGGTCAAGGCGATGTATGGCGATTGGAACCGCAAAAAGCGTGATGCGCACATTCGTCGCTTCATCGACATGGTCAGTCTGACGCCAGCCATCAACAAACGTCCCAATGAATTGTCAGGCGGGATGCGACAGCGCGTTGCCGTGGCCCGGGTATTGTCTACCGATCCGGAAGTTTTGCTGATGGACGAACCATTAGGCGCACTCGATGCCCTGACAAGAGGAAATCTACAGACCGAAATCCTTAAAATCTGGTCAGAAAATCGCCGTACCGCCCTGCTCATCACCAATGATGTAGACGAGGGTATTTTGATGGCCGATCGGATCATTCCGCTAAAACCCGGCCCAGATGCAACGCTTGGACCTGAGTTCTCCATTGACGTAGACCGACCCAGAGATAAGACTGCACTCAATACCGATCCCAATTTCAAATCCAACGTGGCTTTTAAGGAGGCCATGGGGTACATACTGGGTATGGGCTACACCTTCAAAG
>JBCBZF010000881.1:0-3116 GCA_039815525.1 Bacteroidota bacterium
GCTTTGAGGATGCCAACCGTCTGCGTACGTTCTATGATCACGATTAACACCACCGTGGTCATATTAATAATGGCCACAATCATCATTAAAGCCAGAATAAACCAGACATTTTGATGTTGCAGGCGCAACCAATCAAATATTTCCGGAAACAAATTGGTGATAGGTTCGGCGCCAAACAGATAAGGTGTCAGTTCATTGATCTTAAAAGTTGCTTCTTCAATGTCTTCCAGGTTGTGGAGATTCACTTCAAAGCCTGATACCTGATTTTCTTTCCAGCGCCAGATCCGCTGCAACATCCGCATATCGCATAACATGATGTTGTTGTCAAATTCCTCCATCCCGGTTTCATAAATCCCCACTA
Source organism: Bacteroidota bacterium (assembly GCA_039815525.1). Taxonomy (GTDB): domain Bacteria; phylum Bacteroidota; class Bacteroidia; order J057; family J057; genus JBCAWW01. The sequence continues at coordinate 362 of JBCBZF010000881.1, forward strand.
CCTGAACGGGTCGACGTCGTATGGGAGGGGGAAAGAAAAACAGTCTGGCCCGATCACCAATTTCGATGTCGAGTTTTTGGGCCTGTCTTTTGGAGATCAGAATTTCGGTAGACGTACTTTCTGTCGAAAGCTCAGGCAAACTCCCCTCTTTAAGGGTAGAGGCAAAAAACTGCCAATTATAAGTGGAATCGACTCCTTTGAGCAAAACGCCATCCCATCCATTGGCCGATTTAAAAAGGGCCGGGCGCTCTACATAAGGAGAAACCGAAGAAATCATTGGAAGCGCAGCCACGGAGTCCATCGAACTTTCATCCTTGGGAATGGGCAAGACCTCTGTATCTGCACTGCGATAATAATTCCCCACCTGAATATGGGAGCCAAAACCAATGACTTTATTTTGGATCTCTGTTTCAAAGCCCTGAACAAATGAAAGAGAGATCTCCATTGTGGCAACTGCCAATGCGATGCTGATGACTGACAACCTGACCACCAGACCTGAAGCCTTGCGTTGATGGATAAAAGTGATGCGGCGGGCAAAAAAATATTCGAAATTCAAATGCGTGGGCTGATCTCAGCGTTTTGTTGTTGCCTCTCTGGGGCGTAGTTTTGTTTTTTCTCTCAAACCAGCCTGATATGAAACTGGTGTTCAAATATACCAAATTTCTTTGCCTCATTTGCCTCGTTTTTCTCAGTTGTTCCGCTGATCCGGCTCAAAGTGCCAGTCAAACTCCTGTCGTGGAGGAGAAAGTACCTTTTCGTACTGGAGCAGAAGTGCTGATTGAAGAACAGATTGACAGATTAAAAGGCCTGAAAGTCGGCCTTGTCGCCAATCACACCACCATGGTGTATGATGAAACCCATCTGGTGGACACCCTCCTGGCCTTAGGCGTCGAATTGACCAAAATCTTTGCCCCGGAACATGGCTTTCGTGGCACCGCAGATGCCGGTGAAAAAGTCCGTAGCGGTGTAGATCCACAAACTGGCTTGCCCCTGTTGTCTCTGCATGGCAAAGTTCGAAAGCCTACGCCAGAGATGCTGTCTGATCTGGATTTGGTCATTTTTGACATTCAGGATGTAGGGGTGCGGCACTATACCTACATCTACACCCTGAGCTATGTAATGGAAGCCTGTGCGACTCAAGGGATCAAAGTACTGGTTCTGGATCGTCCCAATCCCAATGGATGGTATGTCGATGGTCCCATGATGGAAGACTGTTGTACTTCCTTCATTGGTCTGCATAAGCTACCGGTGGTTCATGGACTGACTGTTGCTGAATATGCTCATTTGATTAATGAAGAAGGCTGGTTGGAAAATGGTCAGAAAGTTGAATTGGAGGTAACACTATGCGAAGGCTATGATCATCAAACCCGTTGGGAAAGCCTCAATCGCCGGTGGATTCCGCCTTCCCCCAATCTCGGCACTGAATATTCAGCCTATTTATATCCCATTCTGGTGATGTTTGAACGCACACCGGTCAGCATTGGGCGTGGTACCGATGATGCTTTTACCATTTTGGGGGCACCCTGGTTTGAAGTAGCCGCCAATGCGCGTCTCAAAGGTGATGACGAATTTCGGATGATTCCTTATCGCTTTACACCGGAATCTCTTCCTGGCAAAAGCAAATACCCCAAACACCAGGACAAAGAATGTACAGGATATCGCTTTTCAGGAAAGACGGATGGGAAAAGTTTGTTTTTGATGGGATTAGAATTGATCCAGCAAACCCATCAGGTGTATACCGAAAGTGGAGCCACTGATCCTTACTTCATGAAAAGTTTTGCTCGCTGGCCTGGTTATGAATCTTTTATCCAACAGATCGAGCAGGGGATGGAAGCAGAAAAAATCTATCAAAGCTGGCAGGCCGACACGGATGTCTTTCGGGTGTTACGGAAAAAATACCTGTTATACGAAGAATAGACTGGTTTCAATCAACCACACAGATGACTTGTTACGTCATCCTGAAGATAAGAATTGGACTTGAAAAGGCTTTTTGAGATTTTTGCAGCAATTTGACGAAGCATCTATGGATCTATCGATCGTTGTACCACTGTTTAATGAAGAGGAATCACTGCCACATTTGATGAAGTGGATTGATGAAGTGGTACAAAAAATGAAGTTAGAATATGAAGTCATCATGGTTGATGACGGAAGCACTGATACATCCTGGCAGGTCATTTCTGAACTGGCAGTTTCATATCCAGTGATTCACGGTATTCGCTTTTTACACAACAATGGCAAGTCGGCTGCTTTGCAGGTAGGCTTTCAGGCCACCCAGGGAGAGGTTGTCATTACCATGGACGCGGATTTACAAGACAGTCCGGAAGAGATTCCAGAGCTGAGACGCATGATTCTTGAAGAGGGCTTTGATTTGGTTTCCGGCTGGAAAAAGAAACGACATGATCCCATTTCAAAGACCATCCCGTCAAAGTTTTTCAACTTCTGTACCCGGATGGTTTCCGGAATCCACAATCTTCATGATTTCAATTGTGGATTGAAAGCTTACCGGAAGGATGTGGTTAAAAACATTGAAGTTTTCGGGGAGATGCACCGCTATATCCCAGTCATGGCCAAGTGGCGGGGCTTTTCAAAAATTGGGGAGAAGGTCGTACAACATCAGGAACGCAAATATGGCGTGACCAAATTTGGCCTCAATCGTTTCATCAATGGCTTCCTGGATCTGATTACAGTTACCTTTACCCAACGCTATCTCAAGCGTCCCATGCACTTCTTTGGCACCTGGGGCGTTTTATTTACC
>JBCBZF010000404.1:0-5996 GCA_039815525.1 Bacteroidota bacterium
CTTTGACATGCCTGGTAACAAGCCACTGGCCGTAGTTGATTCATCCGCAACGGAGGAATATTGTGATCTGGCAGATGGAACCGCCAGAGTAGAATTTACAGAAGGGACCCTACCCTACCGCTATGAATGGACCACGACCCCTATACAGACGACTGAAACGGCGATCAATCTACCCGGTGGGACGTATGAAGTAACGATCCGCGATAGCTTCAACTGCACGCTCACGGTGCCGGTAACGGTCCCAGAAGCTGGTGGCTTCAGCCTTGAGACCACAGCAGTGGATGAGAGTTGTTTTGGCGAGGAGGACGGCAGTGTCAGTACGCTCATTACAGGCGGAAGAGGGCCGTTCAATTACAATTGGGACACTTCACCACCGCAAAACGAAGCAACGGCCAGTGATCTTGGTCCTGGGGCGTACACGGTTTCCGTTACGGATGCTGGTGGCTGTAGTCGTCAGGCTTTTGGCGTGGTTTCCTCCGTAGATCGGGTCATTGCAGATTTTGAAACCCTGGACGACACCCTGCAGAAAACGCTCTCTGAGGCAACATTTGCTTTCAATAATCTATCCGAAGGAGGAGTTGATTATCGGTGGAATTTTGGGGATGGTATTGGCTCTACTGAGTTCGCACCGGTTCATACCTATACGGATACCGGGCGTTTCGAAGTTAGTCTGATTGCCTCAAACAACAACAATAGCTGTCGGGACACGGCCTTTCTAGGACCAATTATCGTGTTATTGGACGGAGTGCTGTTTGTTCCCAATGCTTTTTCTCCTAACCGCGATGGCTTCAATGATGAGTTTTTTCCTGATGGGAGAATTTGTTGAGGCCCTGGATTTTCGGGTTTACAGCCGCTGGGGTGAAGAAGTTTTCGCAGCGACCAGTATGAATGAGCGCTGGAACGGCAGTCTCCCAGGAGGAGGGCCAGCACCAGAAGGGGTATATGTCTTTGTCCTGAAAGCTACCGCACTTGGAGACCGAATCATTGAAGAAAAAGGGACCATTACGCTATTCAGGTAAGAAGAGAAAATCTTTTCCCTTTCCAGTTCGTGCTTGTGGCATTATTTTTATGTCATTAAGGGTAGAACGTACGTTATCTGATACCCAACCAAAAGATCGTAGTATATGAATCGTCTCTGGCGACTTCCTTTTCTCATTCTGCTCCTCTTCGCTGCTGTTTTCCTCACCCATTGTAATCGGGTAAAAGACGTGATTCCTCCTTACACACTGACCATCTTCCCAATGGAAGAAGGAGACAGCAGAGTTACTTATGTAGAAGATACCACCTTCGACACACGCGGACCGGTGCCAGACGTCTATTTCAAACGGGAACGCATTGCCAATGCAGAAGAAGACCTGTTGGGCAGGAGCATTCGGCGGGTGGAAGTATTTCGATCTGACTCCATTCTCAATACTGATTTCATATGGAAAATTGATCGGGTTTATGCACACTATTTTGAGCCACAGGAAAATGGCGACTTCTTTGCGGAGCGGATTGAGGAAAACCAGCGTATTCTCATCCTCAAGTTTCCGGTCTTTGAGGGCGTAAAATGGAATGGTAATCTGTTCAACAACCTCGGCGTGCAGGAATTTAAATATCAGGTCACCGATACCACCGTCAATATACGTGGACAGACCTATGAAAATTGTGTGATGGTGGTCCAAAAAGCCGACACATCCGGCTTTATCAATGATAAGTTTGCCTATGAAATCTATGCACCGGAAATCGGTCTAATCAAAAAGTTTGATCGCACGTTGGTATTTGATGGTCCACAAGGACAGTTTAATCCAGACAAAAGCCGGATTTACGTGGAAGAGAGACTCGCACAATAAGATTAGACCAAAGGCTTCATTTCACCAAACTAAATCCTTAGTTTAGCGTAAAATCAGGACCATGGAGCAAAAACTGCTGACACCGCTTGAATTAAAAGTCATGAACATCCTTTGGAGCCTCAAAAAGGCTTTTGTAAAGGAATTGATTGCTCAATGGCCAGATAAGCCTGAGCCGGCATATAATACCGTCTCAACCATTGTGCGTATTCTGGCAGAAAAGGGCTATGTGGGGCATGAGCAAATGGGACGCAGTCATCAGTATTTTCCGATTATCACCAAGACAAAATATCAGAAACGGCTGATGAAGAGTGTGATGGAAAATGTATTTTCCGGCTCTCTGTCCGGAATGATTTCCAGCCTACTGGACAATGAATCCGTAGATGGAAACGAGCTTAGCGAAATTAAAAAGCTGATCGATCAAAGCGAAGAAAAGCAATGATTCAATATCTGATTGTTTCGGCGCTCTTGTCCATACTGGGAGTAGGCTTGTACCTTACGCTCATCCGGAATCGTACGTCCTATGCAATACAGAAAGGCTTTTTGTATCTCAGCATCCTCAGTAGCCTGATCTTGCCTGCTTTTTTCCAGCCGGTGCTACAACCGCATCCGACCGTCAAAGCATTTGGCTTAGGCTCTCACATTCCGCAGGAGCACTTACAGGATTTCTGCCAATGCAAAAATCCTGATTATTCACATCGGGTAATGTATCAGGCCAATGGTTTTTACAATTGGTTTTTTGCGCATAAAATCTGGTTTCGTGCTGCCCTGGGCCTTGCAATCAGCCTGGTGTTCCTGCGATTGATTTTACAGATCTGGTATCTCAAACGATTGGTCAGACGTTCTCCGCACCATTGGGTGCCGTTTGGTGAGGATGGATTCTTTTTATTGTTCCCAGATCAGGACTTATCCATCGGTGCTTTTTCACTTGGGAAAAACTTTGTGATCTGGCAGGAACAGTTGGCTCAGTTATCTGAAAGTGAAAAAAATGCTGTCTTCCGGCATGAGCTGTCCCACCTCAAACAATTCAATACATTGGAAAAGGGCCTACTGCGAATGCTTCAATGCTTTTGGTTTGCCAATCCAGCGTTTTATTTTTTCAGAAAAGAGCTGGATTTATTGAGTGAGTGCATCGCAGATCAGGCAGGCGCGCAGGAAATGCCCAATCCTCAATCTTATGCAAGGCTGCTGCTCAGCCTCAAAAGTGGTCAGAATCCGATGCTGGTCCAGGGCATTGGTGGCAGTATTTTGAAAAAGCGTGTCTCACGTCTTTTGCGTAAACGGCCTGTAAGCAGCAGCATCCCCTGGATGGCTTTTCCACTGCTACTCATTCTGCAGATCGTGATCGCCTCTCCTTTGTCTGCACAGGTTTCTGACACTCTTAAGCAGTTTCAAACCTACGAGACCATTTACCATAAAATCGATCCGGGAACCGAGGAAGCGGTCTATTGTCAGGACTGTGAAACAGTCTGCCGTCCGGGAGAGTAGTTTACTTTCCTTCCCCTTCCTTCAAGCAGATTTCCCAATTTCCCTGTATGGTCGCATGACCAACGGCTTCTTCCAGACGTTGCAGAAACTCTGGCCGGGGAATATTCTTTGCCCCCAAACGCCCAAGATGTCCATTATACACCTGACAATCTAACCACGTGAAGCCTTTGGTTTCTAAACAGGAAGTCAGGTGAATCAATGCAGCCTTTGAGGCATTGCTTACTTTGCTGAACATAGACTCTCCAAAGAAGCCTTTTCCCAGAGAAACGCCATATAAGCCGCCGACAAGCTCATCTCCCTGCCATACTTCGGTAGAGTGAGCATATCCCATCTCGTGAAGTTGCTGATACGCCCGGCTGATGTCATCGGTGATCCAGGTACCTTGCTGATCCTTGCGCTCGATGGTCCGACAGTGGTTGAGAACCTCCATAAAAGCCTGATCGAAGCTAAAACGAAAGCCTCGGTTACGCATGATTTGTTTCATGCTTTTGCTAATCTTTAGTTCCTTGATATCAAGGATACAGCGAGGGTCGGGGGACCACCAGATAATGGGTTCATCTTCTGAATACCATGGAAAGATCCCCATCTCATAGGCAAGCAGAAGGCGTTCTGGTTCAAGGTCTCCTCCAATGGCGAGAATACCATCGGGATTAGCCATATGGGGTGGGGGAAAAAAGATTTGCTGGTTCAGAGAAAAGACCGGCATCAGGAGGTCTCTTCAAGCGTCGCGCCGATCCCTCTGTCTACGAGGCCTTCGCGCATCGGAGAAAGCTTTTTCATGCTGCCTTTTTTGACAACATACTTTCCTTTATAATGGATGATCCAGGCACATTGTTCGGCCTGCTCAGTGGTATGCCCACAGATCTCGACCAGAGAGCGGATTACCCAATCAAAAGTATTGATTTCGTCATTCCATACAATCAGGCTGACGGGGTCATCCGTAATGGTACGTTCCAGGACCTGTTCGGCTTCTTTCGTGAGAACATTTTGCCAGGTCATCTTCCCGCTGATTTAGTTATACTGTCTAATATTCCTATACCTATACCGATGGTGGAACAAAAGTACAAAAAAGCCATCAGTTTGAAAAGGAGAATGTTTTGGAAATCGTTTAAGTTGTGGGATGCAGGGCTAAGCGGAAATCATTACTTTGCATCCATGAAGCGATTGTGGAAAATCCTCATTTTCAGTGTGGTGTGCAGTATTCCTATTCAAGCCATTGGCTGGGGTTTCTGGGCACATCAGCGCATCAACCGGATGGCGGTATTTACCTTACCAAGGGGCATGTTTGGCTTTTATAAAGCCTACATTGAATTTATTACGAAACATGCTGTTGATCCGGATAAAAGGCGCTACGCTGTAGATGGAGAGGCACCGCGGCATTATATTGACATTGACCACTATGGCGAACTCCCCTTTGACAATGTACCCCATCGCTGGAATGAGGCAGTAGAAGCTTTTTCAGAAGATACGCTTCAGGCATACGGGATTTTACCGTGGCATATACCAGTCATGGTTTATCGTTTGCGCGATGCCATGAAAGCGCGGAATCTCCCACGAATCTTGAAATTATCCGCTGACCTGGGTCATTATGTGGGTGATGCGCATGTTCCCCTTCACACTACGGAGAATTATAACGGACAACTCACTGGCCAAAAAGGCATTCATGGCTTTTGGGAATCACGCTTACCAGAATTATATGGTAGTTCATATGATTTTTTTGTGGGCCGTGCCTATTACATTGACGATGTGGTAGAAGAGGGTTGGGATGCGGTTTTGGAAAGTCATCGGGCTTTGGACTCGGTTTTGCATTTCGAAGCGGACCTCAACACGGATTTTTCTCCCGATCGAAAATATGGCTACGAAAGTCGCAATGCAGTAACGGTCCGTGCCTATTCGCGTCCCTATAGTCGGGCCTATCATGCGATGTTGGATGGTATGGTGGAAAGACGCATGCGCCTCTCTGTCCGGCGGCTTGGTTCGTATTGGTATACTGCCTGGAAGATGGCCGGAGAGCCGGACTTGAAAAGTTTGATTGGTATTTCGCCACATATTCCACCGGATCTATTTGAGAAGAAGTTGCAAATCATTGACCGTGAGGACGCAACGATCGGTTTTCTGCTGCGGGTACCTTCTCCCCAACCTGGTCCGGCATCGCCGGTAGAGGAATTGCCACAATACAGTGGCTATGCGATATTACCCGATGGATGGATGCTTGGCCTGGAAGAGGCAGTTTGGATATGTTGAGATTGGGGCGCGGGTTTTAACCCGCCTGCAGCATTGGGAGCAGTCTGCTTGGGCGATGGGACCGGGTTAAAACCCGGAAAGCGCTGATCAGCTTAATACCTGCTTGTTGGTTCGAGACCCAAAAGTTGTATACCGGGTTTTAACCCGGCCCCTGGCCTACCCCTCCCGGCGGGTTAAAACCCGCCAATCAAAAATCAAACGCCCTCACATCAGGCTCCACCCATACCGCCCGTGCCTCCGTGGACAACAAATGCTCTTTCGAATAATATGCAAAGGGGAGTTTACTGTCAGACCATTGACTACGAAAAAACGCTTCCGCTAATTCCCCAAAATCAAGCTTCCCTGGCTGGCTTTTTATAAACTTGTCAATCACCCTTATCCAGAATAAGGTAATCGTTTCGTGATAACCGTTGTGCGGACCATTTATGCCACCGA
>JBCBZF010001194.1:0-2022 GCA_039815525.1 Bacteroidota bacterium
ATCAAAAAGATCATAGCCTCGATTTCCTGGCCTATAGTTACGAAACAGAAGGGGGGGGATATCGCATGCGTGAGGCCATCAACCGCCGGATGATCAATGGGGTGTTGGTGCAAGACTATATCAATTATAAACCCGTAGATGAAGAAAATGTCGTCCTGGAAGAATTGGACCAGGTATATGAGAAAGGTGGTCTGGAAGAATTGTCAAGAATCATCAATGAAGAAGTTTATGTTACAGTGGACTGAGGTAAAAACCCCTGAGAGACAGTAAGATTCAGCGCTTTTCTAAAAAAAGATTGAAAAAAATCAGTAAACTGAAATCCAATTCCGCATTCGCATTCGTAGCTGGGTAAATGGACTTCAACACAAGGTGAGGTCTTTCATTTGATGACTGTCAATTGTGGATCGGATCATTCAATCAAAGCCGCAGCAGACCCAAGCTGATGATCTCATGGATGAGCAGCAATTGGTTTTGGCATTACAAAAGCGCGATCAGCGAGCGTTGATGCAGCTGTATGATCACTATTCCGGTGCACTATATGGCGTGATCATTCGGATTGTCGTAGATCGAAGTCTGGCAGAGGATGTCCTGCAGGAAACCATGATCAAAATCTGGGATCGGTTTTCTGCATACGAGTCGAATAAAGGAAGATTGTTCACCTGGATGGTCCGAATTGCACGCAATGCTGCCATCGATGCAACCCGCTCCCGACATTTTAAGAAGCCAGGGGCGACCAGCATCGAAGCACTGACAGATACCGCGAATGGACCCCAAACCGAGCAAGCCATTGATGCCATTGGCTTACGGGAGAGAGTGGGCCGCTTGCGAGAGGAACACCAGGTTGTCATTGAACTACTCTACTTTCAACAATATACACACGCAGAAGCCGCCAAAGCCCTGAACATTCCCCTGGGTACAGTCAAAACCAGAGCACGGAATGCCATCAGGCAATTACGGACCGTTTTATCTAGCAGAGAATGAGTATTGAAGAGATCATATCGTCCGGGCTACTGGAGAGCTACGTAATGGGCACTGCCTCAGAGGAGACCATTCAGCAGGTTGAAAGCTGGATTGCCTCTCACCCTGAAATTGCGCAGGAAGTCCAGGAAATGGAGTTGGCGCTGGAGCAATTCACACTTGCCAAGAGCATTGCACCCAGTGATCAAGTAAGGAAAAAAATTTTGGCAAAGCTTCGGGTCCCCAAACTAGAGGAAGACAGAAGCCTGGAGACCTGGCAGGCAATTGCCAATCGCTATCCACCTGAGTTGGACCAGGTAATTCATACCCAGCGTCTTGCCAAGCAAAGCAATACCCTGACCTATCTGGTTCATGCACAAAAGGCTTTGCCTCATGAAGAACATGACGACATGCAGGAAAGCTTTTTATTGCTGGAAGGACAGATGACTTGTTGGATCGGGGAGACGCCTAATTTTATGAAAGCGGGTGACTATATGCAGATTCCCCTGCATACTGATCATTGGGTTGAAGTTACTTCCCCCCAGCCGGCCTTGATCATTTTACAGAGACAATTGCTACACGCCTGATGTTGAGTTTTGGATACGCTTTCTAAGTATCCATCCAGCACTCAATAGCAGCGAGAGGCCGAGTAGAATGAGCCACCATCTGCCTGATTTTCCTTGGTCAAGTGGCTCCGTGCTACCGAGATTGACAAAGCCAGACCAGAAAAATGGATGCGCGGATAAATGGTCGCCAGATTCGATATACTGTAATTTAGCTTGCTGTAAAGCGATGTCTTTCGGCAGACCTTGTTCCAGGCCCAGATAAAAGGACTGCATCAAGCGCGCCGTGGCGGCATCATTGACAGACCAAAGCGAGGTCAAAATGCTGCTGGCACCTGCATAGGAAAAGCCCCGGGCTAAACTGGCGATCCCTTCGCCGCGGTAGAGTCGGCCAGTTCCGGTCTCACAGGCGCTGAGTACCACGAGATCTGCATTCAGATTGAGGTTGAATAGCTCCGCAACGGTCAAAAACCCATCATTCAGACTATCTGTCTGCTCCGAA
>JBCBZF010000846.1:0-3231 GCA_039815525.1 Bacteroidota bacterium
CTCAGCCTCAGGATGTAAGTACACTTTTCTGTCAGGAGAGACGTAATCGGAAGATTGGGATTAAACACTTCATCAGGCGTAGGGTCTGGCAAAGGAATTCTTCCGGAATCTGTTAGTCCGGTGTTCACCGCAAAATTATTGCTGCGCAAATGTAGACCTGCGCTGAGCAAATAAGGATGATACAAACTGTAGGCGACATCAACATTGCCACTGAGCGCATCACAAGAGTTACCACTCAGATGTTGTGAGACCGCCACCTGCCGCACCACCTTATTGTTGTTGATGACCATCATATTGAGCGTTTGACCACTACCAGGAAGGGGCACGAAATTATTATTGGCTTTGTCAATCACTTCACGCGCCTCAAAACGGATGGCAATCGCTTGCTGCGAGATTGTATTGGCAGATGGTACACCTTGTCCAGTTGTGACCACACCCGGAGGGACATCTGCCGCAGTGGTCAGCTTGGTCGTATCAATTCCCATCAGAAAGTCTGCACTCTTCCATTGCCACACACCCGGCAGGTTCAAATCTGCAGGATTCAAGCTTGCTTCATCGGTAAATGTTCGGAGAATACACTGATTAACATCCAGCCAACCTTGTGGGTCAAGATCATCTCTTTCTGCAAAAACATTGACCACTCGATAGGTAGGCGAAAAGCGGATCATCTGTCCCAATTTGTAAGCTCCGGCGGTGGATTCTACAAAGACATTTTCTGCATTGGTCCGACCCACAATCCGGCTAAAATCTATTTCAGCCGGGGCGGGACCATTGTTGGGTGTGGTTGTATCACTGATTCGAAAGCGGTATTCGACCGGATGTCCATTCGAATAACGTGGTGCTCCCCCCAGGAGGCGGAGTCTGCTGTAGAAAGCGTATTCAACTTCATCACCGAGGACTCCATCATTTGGATCAATTACACCGAAGCCGTTTGCCGTAAAATCATTCAGAAAGCCTCCGGCTGGAATCGTGAAGGCATTGCCAATCTGCGTCCAGACCGTTGGTTGATCAAGGTCTTCAGGATCTGGGAGTTCTACCTTTGCACATAAGCTGACGCACAGGCAGTTGGCAACATTCTCACGACCCGGCTGGCGACCGGCAGCACGAGCTTCTTCCAATAGAACTGTGGGGGTACCATCATTGGTTTCAATCCGGAAATACACATCCGGACCGGTATTGAAAGGCGGAGCAGGTGTTTCAATGTCAAAAATGGAAGACAAACCTGAGAGCAATGTGCGCTTGAAGTCAGCCGAAGTATAATCGATCCGGAAATGACCGCTGGCATCGGTGATGGCTTCTCCCAGACGATCGTCCTGCAAGATATCAGTGTCACAGGCAATCACCCTAAGCCCACCAATCGGACGGCTCCGGTCGCTACAAGCGACCACACGGCCACAGATTACCCAGGCATCAAAGAGTGCCCGGAAAGCACACCAGATTCTGGCTGAAATACAGTATTCCAAATACGCAAAAATGCCGTCTGAACTCTGTTCCCAATCAGGTTGAATGGGACCAAGCGTCATCTGGCGAGGGGGTGGACTTTCCTGTTGTTCTTTTTGTCCGGGAACGTTTTTGGCCAGAATATCAACTTCAAAAGGTCCGGCACCAATGTCATCGTCTAATTCTAGCGAAAAGTTTCCCGCCTCGTCAATCAGAGCACTTGCAAGCAAACGTTTACTTTTGGCCTGGACTTCGCTTTCCTTCAACACACGGATCAGGGCTTTGTTGAAGGAGGCAGTGATGTCGACATCGACATCGGCAGGGCGATACACCCGGATCACAAGATTTGAGAGCGGTTCCGTACAATCTTCACAGATTCTTCCGCAAAGATTTCCTTTCCAAAAATAGGGCATGGCTAATTTTTAGGTATGAATTGGAAATGATATAAGGGAGGAATCATTGCTTAGACGGTGGTCGTCCGGCAATTACATTTCGACCAGGAAATAAAATGAGCCTTCAGCATGATTCGCCAGCCGATCTACCGGAAAACCCATATTTTTCATCCTTGGTACAACCTTCTATGGATCGCCTTCGTCTATATCCAGCACCCCATCTGAAGGGGTAGATACATTCTGTTTATTTACGCAAACACACAGATTTAAGCTTTTGTATCATGGAACCGATTTTTAAGGAAGAGGCACAAGAATCTATCGAATTTGAATTTGCAGGCCGGAGCTTCATGCTTCAGGGGGGCTTGGGGTATGAGCTGGTGATCAGCGGCTACCCATATGAGGGTGATGCGGAGGCTCAGTCTCTGGTAGAGCAGGAAGTGACTTCGCAGATCATTGCGTCAAATGGTGTGCTTCTGGGAAAACTGGTCATTGAATACCGATCAGTGCCTTCTGAACATGACCCAAAATTTCTGACTGTTCTGGATGAACCTGCGTTCTATCTGAATATTTCTGATTCAGATGGAAAAAAATATGCTTGTTCCATCTCCAATTATCCAGGAGACCAGCAATGGTATGTTCAGAATCCGAAGAAGAAGAAGAAAAACATCATCCACCTCCCGATTCCCTATGATGTTCAGCAAACAGGATATGCACAGGAAATCCAACTCGCGGCCTGGGAAGCAACATCTGATGGCTTTTTCAATAAACCCTTCCGACAAGACTACGTGGGCTATCGCCTTGTAGAAGTAGACGGGACCTACACCCTGGTCGAACATAGCAGAAGGATTGAAGGGGGGCCAAGGGCATATTGGGAAATCAAGGATACTGACTGGGAAGCATCCCAAAATGGGTCCAATACGCCTTTTTTACTTTTTGTACATGGGACCAATGGCACTGCGGAAGAGGCTTTTATGAGAATTCTTCTCAATGATTCGGTGGCAGCCGAGTTGATGAAGAAATACAACAACAATGTTCTCTTTTTTGAGTATCCCTCCGTTGTAGTTGCAGCCGGGCGCAATCATAAAGTCTTGCAGGGTTGGCTCTCCTTTCTGAAAAGGACTCGAAACATCTCCGTGATGAATATGGATGTCGTGACGCGTAGTCTGGGCAGTCTTTTGGTACGCAAGATGATTGAGAAAGCGAAAGCACCGGCCTGGGTAAACATTGATAAGTTGGTGATGCTGGCAGGTCCTAATCAGGGTTCTCACTCCGGGAATGGATATAAAAATGGCTTGAGAGCCATTACCATCACAAAATTTCTGAGGCAGATGGACAGGCAACCCGCCAGTCTTGAACAAATCCACTTTTCAACCATGATCACTGCTGAAGCGGTCAAAAG
>JBCBZF010000191.1:0-8425 GCA_039815525.1 Bacteroidota bacterium
ATGATGGCACTTTCTACCCCTTCACTTTGATTGTCCTGTTGGAGATTGTATTTGCGGCGGTATTCATACAGCTCTTCACTAACGGAAAATGCCTGTACTTTGAAGGCAATCAGTTCAAGGCCAGTAGGTTGCCCTTCTATGCCACTGTCCCATGATTGATCAACCAGGGCCCTGATTTTCCCTTGTTGACCATTGAAATCACTGTCTGGTGTGGGATTGTCATCCGACAACCAATAGCCATCAAAGTCGCGCACCGGATTTTTCCGGATGTAGAGACGGTCGGAAAGTGTTTCTCCGGCTGGTTGACCTTCATACCGATAAATCCAATCCACGTTAAAGTCATAGAAATTGTTTTCATCGGCTGGATCATTTATGACAAAATCAAAGGCACCAGTACGATCGATATAGGTTTCGCCATTGCCCTGATTGTAGCGGAATACCTCAAAATTGGGCGTATAAATGAGGTCTTCCAGATTGGGCGGTTCTGGCATACGGGTTTCCGCCCGGGCGTCCGGATAAGTTGGATGACTGATTTCGAGTTGATATAGTTTGCCTGGTTTGGGGCGAATCCCAAGCGCGGTGTACTTGGCGTAGACCTCTGATTCTGGTTGCCAGGCACTTGAATCAACCCCGACGGTGTCGGAATAGGTCAAAGTGGCTACCAGGACCCCGTCTTCTTTCAGTTGAATGGTCGCATCTTTTACCCAGAGGTCTTCTTTCTCCACTTTATCCAGGGTGCTATAGCTGCGGGTCAGATAAACGGTGATGTCCTGATCTTCGGATAAGTAGCTGTTGACGACCAGGCGTGCTTCATGCTCAGGAAAAGGAATGTCCAGATCCCGTTCGCAAGCGGCCAGGATGATGCTTGCCAGCAAGAGAATGATATATGTTTTGATTGTGGTTTTCATCAGAATTTGAATTGATAGCTAATGGAGGGAATGATGGGGAAAAGGGCCAGTTTTTTGAGTTTGACTTCGAAATCTCCGGTGCGAAAATCATAGTTCCGGCCAAAGTAGTACGCAAAAGGATTCAAGCGGCTGTAGGCATTGTACACGCCAATGCTCCAGGTTCTTTCACCCCACTTTTTCTTTTTGGTGAAATTGACACCCAAATCCAAGCGATGATAATCCTCCATGCGGAAACCATTGCGGCCATTTTCATATAAGACGACCCCTTCATCTGTACCATTGCGAATTTGACGGAAATCACCGATGCCAAGCGGTCCATTGCCATAGCGAGGCTCTTCGGCGGTTCCATATCCAGCCGTGGCCAGGGTTACAGCATTGCCGGTGCCAAAGACCCAGGTACCGGAGACACTGATGCGATCAGAAAACTGATGTGACACCACCACACTGATGTCATGGCGGCGATCATAGCGGAAAGGATAGCGTTCTCCGGCATTGATGTTCTCAAATTGGCGCCAGTTCCAGGAAAGCGTATAGCCGACCCAGCCGGTGGTTTTGCCACGCTTCTTTTGCAGCAGGATTTCTGCTCCGTAAGCCTGCCCGGTTCCACCGGTTTCTACCGTTGACTCCCAGCCATCTTTGCTCACCCCACCCAGGAAAAAGTTGATGCCTTCTTTGTAAGCAATCAGGCCTTCCATTTCTTTATAATAGCCTTCGACACTCAGCTCAAACATGCCATCCTCAAAGGACGTGGCCAGTCCGGCCGCGACCTGCCAGGATTGCTGCGGCCTGACCTTTTCGGTAGCTGGTACCCAGAGATCGATCGGTAAACCCACACTGCTGTTGGTCAACAGGTGGATGAATTGAGTCATTTGGGCAAAAGAAGCTTTGGCGGAAAGGCTTTTACCCAGCTGCAGGCGGGCGGAGGCCCGGGGCTGCAAAGACCAGAAAGACTGATCATTGATCAGGTAGTGCACCCCATGAACACCAAGGTTGGCGCTGAATCGACTGCCAATTTTGAAATTGTCCTCAACATATACGGAGGACTCCAGGGTCCGGAACAGTTGCGCGCCAAAGGTGGTGTCAACATCATCCCCGAAACCTCGCTCCTGATAACCAGCCGTACCAGGACGAAAGGTATGGTAGGTAGAATTGATGCCAAACTTAATGTCGTGCGACGGACTGGGATAAAAATCAAAGTCCAGCCGGGCGGACCAGTCCTGAATATTGGACTCGTAGCGAATGCCAAAAAAGTCGCTGGCGATGGTATCTGCCTGGGTGTACTCACTCTCTTCTTCGGCCCGCAGGCGCAAGCCGTATTTGGAGAAAGTAGTGGTCAGATTGCTGAACAGTTTAGGGGACCAAATGTGATTCCAGCGCAGGGCGGCAACATCATTGCCCCAGTCAAATTTTGTCTTAAAACTACTGGCGTAGTAATTCTCATCACCGCGATTGCCTTCTCCATAAGATTCTGTTGCAGAGAGTTTGTCATCCCCCACATAAAAGCTCAGGTAGAGACGGTCTTTTTCAGAAAAGACATGGTTGATTTTTCCGTTGATATCATGGAAAAAATAGCCAAAACTTGCGTCCCCCTGGCTGGCGATTTTTGAAATCGGCCGGGTCAACAGATCCAGGTAGGTGCGCCGACCGGATAGGATAAAAGATGTTTTGCCTTTATTGATTGGTCCCTGAATCGACAGTTTGGATGAAATCAGTCCAATGCTGCCCTCGCCTTGAAATTTGTTCATATTGCCTTCTTTCATCCGTACATCCAGCACCGATGAAAGCCGACCGCCATAGCGGGCGGGAAAGCCACCTTTGATCAGTTTGACAGAGCTCAGGGCATCAGCATTGAAGACCGAGAAAAAGCCGCCCAAATGGCTCACATAATAGAGTGGTACCCCGTCCAACAGAATCAGGTTTTGGTCTGGTCCACCGCCACGGACGTAGAGTCCGGTGGAGGCTTCACTGCCAGATTGGACGCCCGGCATGAGCTGTATGGCCTTGATGACATCGACTTCTCCCAGCAGGGCGGGTAGCATTTTGACCTGTTGGATGGGCAGATCAATGGTGCTCATTTCCGTCTTTTGTTCAATTCGTTCCTGCTCTTCCGCCACGATTTCGACTGTTTCCAGAGAAAATTCGGCCATTCGGAAGGTCAGGCTGGTGTCGCGGTCCAGGGTCAATTCGATGGTTTGGGTTTCAAAACCCACAAAACCAGCACTGAGCTCCACCTTCCCTTCCGGAAGAGTAATGCTAAAAAAACCATAGTTATTGGTGATGGCACCCTTCTTCGACAATTCGTCGAAGACACGGGCACTGAGAATCTTTTCTCCACTGGCTGCGTCCTCGACATAGCCGGAGATGGTGTAGCGTTGCTGTGCTTGCAGGCCGAAAGCCAGCAGCATGTTCAACAGCAAGAAAATGGTGTGAAAATAAAGGGGTCGTTTCATGTGGAAAACACTGTGTCTGGGCAAAAGCGGTCAGGTCGCCTTTTGCCAGTCTTCGTCAGGGTTCATAGGAGATTGTTCCCGCTCAGAAAGACAGTTAGTAGACGCGGTCGTATCCTTTTCTGCTGTTTGGGAGATGAAAAATACAGTCAGGCTACTAGCTGGATGGAGAAGACACAGTGTTGAGGGTCAGTCCCTTATTCAGGAAGATTTTTTTTCAAAATTATTGCTGATTGCCAGTGCTTGGGAAAGCATGTGGATCAATTTTTGGATCATGACGTCGCCTTTTTTAAGCTGCTCAATGGCAATGAACTCATCGGCCCGGTGCGCTTGTTCGATTGAACCGGGGCCACAAATGACGGACTGAAAACCGGCCTCGGAAAACTGACCTGCCTCAGCGGCATAGGCCACCGTTTCCCATTCATCCGTTCCGGCCAATTCACGGATAAAAGCGACCACCGGGAGGTGTTCAGGTGTATCCAGCGGTGGCACCGGCGGATGATATTCGGTTACCTTGATTTCAAAGTCAGGAAATCGTTTGCGCAATTCAGCTTCTCTTTCCTTGAAAAAAGCTTCCATCTCGGCCTTGATGGCATAGACATCGTCCTGGGGAATGATCCGGATGTCGACATGGAAACGACAGCGATCTGCAATCACATTGGGGGCAATGCCGCCTTCGATGGTTCCGACATGAAGAGAGCTATGCGGTGGGGAAAATCGTTCGTCAATGTGGCCAGCGGCCACCAGGGCGTGCATTTTGGCATCAATCCACTCGATCAGGCGGGCCGCTTCATGAATGGCACTCACTTCCTGCCGGATGCGGCTGCTGTGTCCGGCTGAGCCATTGAGGTCAATGCGGAAGATGGTGATGCCTTTTTGCCCCAAAACCGGCGTCATGAGAGAGGGTTCCCCGATCAGCGCATAAGCTGGTCGTTCTTCATAATGGTCCCGGATAGCGGCTGCCAGTTCAGGGCCGGCAAGACAACCAACTTCTTCATCATAAGAAAAAGCAAAATAGATAGGTTTGGCCAGATTGGCGGCCAGCATTTCATCTACATTGGCCAGGACGCAGGCAATGAAGCCTTTCATGTCACATGAACCCCGTCCGTAGAGTTTGTCATCTTTTTCAGTCAGGACAAAAGGCTCAGTGGTCCAGGTTTGTCCTTCCACCGGCACCACATCGGTATGACCAGACAAGATCACGCCACCATCCACCGCCGGACCAATCCGGCAAAAGAGCGAGGCTTTGTCTCCTTCAGGGTTGGGTAGAAGGTGGGTTTCAACGCCTTTTTCGGTCAAGAAATCATTGATCCAATGGATGATGCTCAGATTGCTTTGGCCACCGAGGACAGGGAAAGAAACCAGTTTGGTGAGGATTTCCTGGGTATTCATGCGAAAGATTTGCTGCAATTTCGGGAAAAATCCGGCAAGCCAATAGTCGGTTTCCCCCTTAAAGTGTACTCCTCATATAACTAAATCCTCCCGTCTTGTTCTGCGACCAGGATAAGAATTCGACTTGTAGATAGATGTTTTCCTGCAAAAGATGTAAGACCATGCGTTTGCCGGGAACATCTTTGGGCCGATCGACCGTCTCCCGAAAGCTTTTGAATTGCAGGCTGTCCAATTGGTTCAGTTCGCCAAAGGCCCAGCGGGTCCCCAGCGGACTATTAGTACGGATGGGAAATCGCTCCGCTTTGACATTAAAAATCTGTCCACCGTCGCCCGGGCGACTGATCCAAACTTTGTCGGTGATGCGATCCTGATTGGCTGCCAGGCCCGCGTCGGTGTTTTCTTCCTTGACAAAAGTGAGCATTGGTCCGTCCCAGATCACAGGTACTTCTTCAACATCTGTCAGCCGGAGGACGATCTGCCCCTCGCTGCGCACCAGGCCATTGAATACCTCAACCTTGACCTGGATGTCTGTTCGACTTTCGAAATCAAATAGGCAAGGATCTGCTACCCATAGAACCCCGCTTGAAGGGTCTATGTCCAGGGCTCCCTCAGGTTGTTGATTGAGCAAGGAAAAAACCAGAGATGGGCGCTCACTTTGCACGGAAATGGAACCGATTGGCTGGTTCGAATCCGGATTTTCGGGAAAATCCATGATCAAATCGTGGACAATGAGCGGTGCTGGTTGGACGGGCGGATGGACGCAGCCTGCCAGCAGAATCAGGAGCAGAATAAAAAAAACGTTTCTCACAATGTTACAAGCATTGAATTGAAAAGGACAGATGTTTCGCTCCCACTGTCAAGATAAACCTCTGTCCTTTCTCAATCCAATTATTTGTTGCCAATCAGCTCACCAGAAACAGCTTGCTCACTTCGGCTGTGTTCAGCGCCCAGTTCAGGTCATAGACCTCTTCCGCTTTTTCTGCTTCAGAAACAATCTCCAAACCCTGCACTTCCGCTTTTAGCTTCAGTAATTCACCGATCTTGAGCTTGGCATCCAGTTTTCTCAACAAAGCCTCAACTGCATCTGCATCCAGGTTTTGAACGATTTGCCCACCAAAGCTCAGTTCCAGCCACACAATCTCACGCCTGGCGACATCGAGGACCCCAAAGACCATACCTTTGGTCAGCGTCTGCTTGATTCGGACCTGATGCTGCACCGCAGTCGGATCGTAGGCCACGCCTTTGGATGAAATCTTCATCGGAAATTTGCTGTTCATCCAACCGACCACCAGATTTGGTGAAAGACTTCCATTGGTGTAGGCATTGCAGCTGAAGCTCACATACTTTGCGCCTTGTTCGGCCAGTTTATTGACATCAAGGTCAATGTATTCGGCCGTTCCCACCAGCTTGGGAATGCGCTGAATGTCGCCGCTATGCTTACAGCCAGGGATGACGAGCTGAGAGTACGAACAGAATTCCACCCGCTTTTCATAAACCACTTTGCAGCTCAGGTCCATGTCAAGGTGCTGGGCCTGCAAACCGTTTCCCCACTGCAAAAAGAGCCGGACCGTGTCGCCTTCAACTTTGAATCGGGTTCCCATCAAGGCACCAGGCAGATCCTGTAGCTGTTCGCTACGATCCCCGATTGCAATAGGAATCTGAAACAAGCCTTCATCAATGAAGATGGTCTGATGCGGATTTTCCTCCTTTTTCAGCTTCTCTTTGATGACCAGCAGACTCAGGTCGCGCACCAGCAATTGCATCCGCTTCAATTCTTCATCAGCATATAGCTCCAGCAATTGGTTGGCCGGTATTCTTTTATTGGTTCCACCCAAAGGCTTGACTGTTCTCGCATTCGTTCGGTCAAAATACACCTCAGCATACATATTGAGGGTGAAAATCAGACGCGGCGGAACCTGATGAATGATTTCCCGAAAGTGCTGAATAGAGATGTCCGGACCGAACCACAGCATGGCAGAAAACAAAGAGCGTGCGAATAAACCAGGGCGTTGTTTCAGCAAGGCAAAAGTCGCTTCTGCATCCGCTTTCATTTTGCTTGCATTCACTTTTCCCTGCCAGACCTCATAATTTTCATTGTAAAAGGTATCCAGCAGCTCGGCCAGTGCTTCAAAGCCTGGTTTCTTGCTGTATTCAGCCAGGCGCAAGGCGCGGATCACCCGGACCCAAATGCCTCTTTTCGGGTGCATATTTTCACACTGTGCTTTCACCGCCATGTCCAGACCGTTTAACCAGCCAGCGTACCGACGGCAGCTCTTGCGGTCAAATTTCAGTTTTAAATCTTGCAGGGACTGAATCTTGGTCGCTTCGCTTTGGTCGGCTGACCGATGCAGATTTTGCGCATTGTGGGCCATGCGCTTGGCGATGGTTTTGGGCTCAATGATCTGCAAAAAACCAGTGTGCTTATACCACAGATAGCGGAGAATATCATTCGGGCTTTTGAAAAGCGTTCCCGCGATATCAATCTGATCCAGTTGCACCAATTCATCCAGCACCAACATCAAGGTTTCTTTCATCTTGATCTCGATGCCATCAGGAAGCCCGTAAGCTGTCAACAAAATCTTTACATCATCTGCCGCAGTCGCGTCCAGGGCAAGCGGTGATGCCAGGAGATCACGCAAATATTGGGTCAGATCTTTTTCTGTCCACAATTGCAGAACTTTCAGCTTGTTTCGGCCTGGCTCGTAATCCAACTCGCCAATTTCGAAGGGCGTCCCACAGTATGGGCAACCATTGTAGCGGTCGAGGGGAAAGGTATTGGCGGGAATAAAATGTCCGCAGAGCAATTGGGTGCCTTTTTTGATCTGAAAAACATTGCTCAACCAGGTAATGATGTGATCGCTGCGCGACTCACCGGTTGGCATGTCCCATTGTTTGACCAGCGGGGTCCAGTTTTTGTTGACCCCGGTCACTTCTTTCAGCAGAGAAAGAATGTCCAGCTTCGCCTTGGGCGAAATGGCATTGATGGCATGCAGCAAGTCTTCTGAGAAGGTAAACCCCAGCTTTTTGCAATTGGCCAGCAAGACACTGCTCGTTTCATTGATGGTCGGTCCAGCTTCCCGAATCATCCATTCCGTTGGGATCACAATCGCATTTTTTCGAAGCGCTACGGCTAATACATCTCTTTTCATGGTTTAAAGCATTGATGATGCTTTGGATCAATTTTGACCGGTGAGGTAATTTTGTTTCTGTGTCATTACCCTAAAATGGTGGGGAAACCCCCGGAAGTAAGAAACAATTGACCTGCGTGGCCTTTGGATAATTCATGTTCTGATTCAACCAGGCAGCAAGGCCTGCAAATGGAGTAAGAACATCTTGACCCAAATATCAAATGTGTATACAGCACATCCTGCGAGAGGTTTCTCTTTGACTCCCATCAGGGAAATGCTGCGGTGAAAAATTGTGAGGCAGGTGGGACTCGAACCCACAACCTGGGCGTTAGAGGCGCTGAAGTAAGCCTTTATTGACCATAGGTCTTGCTGAAAACCAGCTGAACGTTTTCCCGCTCAACTGGCTCGGAAGCAGCCCGATCAAATGCGTTTCACACCACCTTTGATTGTTTCTGGTAATCTAAAAGCTAACCTGCTCTACCAGTTGAGCTACTGCCTCATAAAAACAGCAGGTAATGGAATCAGTGGGACACATTGTAGGTATGGTTGA
>JBCBZF010000788.1:0-3540 GCA_039815525.1 Bacteroidota bacterium
GAAGCTCAAAAAATATGATGAGTTGTATGTGCTGGCTGATGAACTGATTGCTGGCCCACGTCTGACTGGTAAGGATGCACAGGTCTATTACGTTGTCGCCAATGCCAGCTTTGAACGGCAGGATTTTCCCCGCACCACAGAATACTTTGCCCAATACACCAAAAATCGGGGACGTATGCAGCGAACGGATCACTTTCGCTATGCTTACTCTCATTATAAACAACAGCAATTTGCAGAAGCGATTCCAATCTTTCAGCGGGTGTTGTCAAAGAATGACTCTCTGGAGCAGGTTGCGAGTTATTATTTGGGTTTCTGTTATTTGAAACAAAATGATGAGCCCAATGCGAAAGTGGCTTTTCAGAAGGCTTCACAGGATGTCCCCAATGCCAATACTGAGATTCAGCAGGATGCTTTGTATCAGTACGCAAAAGTAAGTTTTGCCACCCAGAGCTATGAAGATGCGCTGACGGCCCTGACTTCTCTGGCGGAAAAGTACCCCAATGCAGCCTACATTTCTGAGGTACAGGCGATGATTGGGGAAACCTATCTGTACACCAGGGATTATCCACGCTCCATCAAATATTTTGAATCCATTCCCCGTACCTCTCCCCGGATTCGGGAAGCATATCAGACTGTTTTATATTTCTATGGTCTTGAAGTTTTCGAAAGACCTGACTATCGCCGATCCATTCTCGCCTTCAATAAGGCAATTCAGAACAATTACAACAAAGACATGGCAACCAGTGCAAAGTTCTGGCTGGCGGAGTCTCAGTTTCGTTCCGGAGACTTTGAAAAGGCAAAAAGTTCTTATCAGAGCTATTTGCGGACCAATGGTGTGAGTCGCAACGAGTTTTATGCGCGGGGATATTACGGCAAGGCCTGGTCAGATTTTAAACTGAAAAACTACCCTGCTGCATTGGGCGGATTTGAGGAGTTTATCTCTAAAGGGGGGCGCACCGAGGATAAAAATCTCATTGTAGACGCCAATTTACGTTCAGGCGATTGTCTCTTTTTGCAAAGAAATTATCCCAAGGCGCGGACTTATTATAACCGGGTTTTAGACTTCCGCTATACCTTCCGCGATTATGCGAGTTATCAGATTGCGGAGAGCTTTTATCGCCAAAACCAATACCAGTCTTCGGTATCAACTTTTTCCAATCTGATCAATAATTTTCGCACCTCTGAGCTGCGCGACAATGCCCTGGATCGGATTTCAGAAATCTATCTGACCTGGATTGGCAATGCCTCTCAGGCGACGAAGTATGCCAAACAGTTGGTGCAGGATTACCCACGTAGTCCATTGGCTGCTGCTGCTTACAACCGCCTCGCAATTGCAGCCTTTAGCGCTGATGATGCCAATGGCGCCATTCGCTATTTTAAAAAGGTCCTGGCCGATTACCCTTTCGATAAAGAAAACGCGCAGATTGCCCTGGAGAACCTCGGGCAATTGCTCGAACCAGCGGATTTCGACAAGGTGTTCAAAGAGTATCGGGCCAAAAATCCTGATATGAACAACAATTTGGCGGCCCTGGCTTTCACAACCGGGAAAGATCGTTTCTTTTCTGCCAACTATGCTTCGGCAGTAGAACAGTTTTCTACTTATATCCGTGAATTCAAAAATGGCCCGGATTATTTTGAAGCTTTGTTGTTCAGAGCCAGATCTTATCGTGAATTGCGTCAGGTAAATAAATCACTGACAGATTATAAAAGCATTTATTCCACCACTTCTACCAATGCTTTTACCAATGTAGCGCTTCTGGAAGCCGCCGAAATCAAATTTGAGCAGAAAGACTTCCTGAGCAGCCTGGAGCTGTACCAGCAATTGGAAAATGTGGCGGGGAAATTGGCCAATCGGGTGCAGGCGAAGTTTGGCATTGCCAAAAATTACAAGGCAATGAAAGACTACCAATTGGCCCAGGACGCATTGACACAGATCGAAAACAACAATGAGGTGGCGGTTTATTCACGCACCCAGGCCAAAGTTGAAATTGGTAATCTGCTGTATCTGCGTGGACTTCTGGATCAGGCTTTGCAGCGCTTTCAGACCATAGAACGGGACTTCAAAAATGAGTTTGGGGCTGAAAGCCAGCATATGATTACGCAGATCCTGTATGATCAGGGGGCGAAATTGAAAAACGCTGGCCAGAGTGTCGATGCCAATGCGAAGTTTGAGGATACCAAGAATGCGGGTATTTATCTGAAAAATACCTACCCGACCTTCAATTACTGGAAGGCCAAAAGCTTTTTGATCGTGGCCGAAGCCAATTATCAATTGGGTGAGGTGTTTCAGGCCAAAGGGGTGTTGGAAAGTCTTGTCGGTGAGGATCGCTTCCCGGAAATCCAGCAGCAAGCTCAAAAACGCCTGACTGAAATTCAGGCTGAAGAAGACGCGCAAAATGCACTTCCACCTGTAGATGGCAACAACTAATAACATTCCTCAACCAAGTTTTTTCGTCATGCAATTCCGCATATTCACCATATTCTCTCTTTGCTTTAGCCTTGGCCTTGGACTGCTTCTCGGGCAGACCAATGATCCATTGGGAGACAACAAAGACATTGTCCTCGAAAACGAACGGATCGAGGATGTGATTGACAGTGAAAAACCCTTTATCAAGCCTCCCTATCAGGAAATTAAGCAACCTGATAAGAGCACGATGCAGTATCTGTCAAAGGACTTTTACATTGAAACTGACTTTGATCCAGCGCCACCGGATATCAAACCAATCAATCCGGTGAAGCCTGAGAAATATAAGAATAACCACCTGAAACTGGGGATCGGCCGCTTTATCACGCCTTTGGTACAGCTTTATCTCAACAATGGTCGTGAGAGGAATACTGATTGGGGTTTCTATTTCAAGCACCTTTCTGCGCATCAGGACAACATTCCCCTGCGACAGTTTCGTGAGAATTATGGTCAGTTGAAAGGTAGTGTGGTAGAGAAAAAGTACACCATCAATGGTGAAGCCCATTTGTACAACACCAGCTACTTTCAATATCAGCAGGAAACCACAGATGCGCTGGCAGACAGCCTGCGGATGAGCTTCACCAATTTTGGGTTATCAGCAGGAATCCTGAGCAATGAAGACCCCAAAGCTCAGGGAAGCTACGATCTGGGGGCTGGTATCAATTTCTTCCGCGATCGCCGTAGCAATACTGAATTTTCAATTGACATCCGTCCGGATTTCGCCTACGAAATTGCGGAGAACTTTAATGTGAACTGGGAGTCAGAACTGAGCTTCATGTTGGGTAGCATTGGCGATGTTACACAAAATCGGGTGTTTTTTGATGCTTCTCCAACGATTGAGTTCAACAACTCGGAATTGATGATTCGAGGAGGCTTACGATTCAACTTTTTCAACAACAGCGGGGATACCACCTCCTTTACCAATCTTGGCCCCATGATTGAGGCCAGTTATGCTGTCGTACCGGAAAGCTTTGTGATTCAGGCAGGCTTTATCACCGGCATGTCTCACAATGCATACCAGGGATTGATTGATGTAAATCGTTATCTGACCTCAGATGTATTGATTCGTCCTTCAA
>JBCBZF010000075.1:0-11651 GCA_039815525.1 Bacteroidota bacterium
GGGTTGCAACGCGTGTTGCCACATCTGCAGGAGTGGATTTGAGGACCGTAGCTGCAGCGCGCAATTGGCGTTCTTGCGCCTCAAAGTGTGCGCGTGCAGCATCACCGGTAACCGCTTCAATTCTACGAACACCAGATCGGAAGAGCCAGCCTCTACGCAAGAGAATCCGATCCATTTATATGCACAATATGGTTCACCCAATGTAGTATTGTCAGTTACTGATGCCAATGGCTGTGCAGATCAGACCACAAGAACGGTCGAAGTATATCCTTTGCCTGATGTTTCCTTTGTCCTGGACAATGGATGTTCCCGCACGGATCTTGGTGTGATCAATACAACCGAGGTGCCTGGTGGCTCTCGTGTGGTCCGCTATCAGTGGGATCTGGGTAATGGCCAACAATCCAATCTGGCCGAGCCATTTATTGGGTACAATGAGCCTGGAAACTATGTGGTACAATTGATTGCTGAGACTGAGCGCGGCTGTATTGACAGCGTTTCACAAGCGATTACCTCTTATCCATTACCGGTAGTAGACTTTGTGCGAAACAATGGGTGTGTGTTTGACACCATTCCGTTTGAAGCCAAACTCTCGATCATTGACACCATTGCCAATGATCAGATTACAGACTGGATATGGGATTGGGGAGATGGTAGCAGCACGGCTGCGATTGAAGATCCTGGCCATGCCTATGGGGCTGCAGGAAGCTATGTCGTCTCGCTTCAGGCTTTTTCTGATAAAGGTTGTACGGTAAGCAGAACCCGCAACATTGAAGTATATCCACTGCCTGCATCACCATTTATCACGGATGATACCGTCTGTTTTGGTGAACTGGCTTTCCTGACTGCCATCCCAACCGATCCTTCTCAGATCATCAACTGGTATGAAAATGTTGGTGATGAGCGCCCTTTCCAAACGACCACTGCTTTTGTAAGCCCACCAGTGGTTTTTCCAGTGACCTATTTTGTTGAGCCGGTTTCTGATAAAAACTGTATTGGCCAAAGGGTACCCATCAGTTCTTATGTCTTCAATGACCAGCAGGCAGAAATTCTGAGCAGTGCCAGTGTGATCGATATCCCCAATGCGATTGTGGATTTCCGTGTCGAAGGCACCCTCGCGGCAGATACCTATCGCTGGCGATTTGGAGATGGGAACGAGTCTCAGGTTGCCACGCCCTCTCATCAATATCAGTTTCCAGGAAAGTATGTGGTGAGTGTCCTGGTAACGGATGTCAATGGTTGTGAGTATGAGTTGGAAACTTTGATTGAGGTCAAACAGTTGGTGGTGGTACACGTCCCCAGTGGCTTTACCCCCAATGGAGATGGACAAAATGAAGAGCTATATATAGGCCACCAATTGATTGAACGGCTGACCTTTCAGGTATTCAATCGCTGGGGGCAAAAAGTTTATGAAGCAAACTCTCCCGATTTTCGATGGGATGGAACCACTCTGAAGGGCAATGCGG
This sequence comes from Bacteroidota bacterium, assembly GCA_039815525.1. Classification (GTDB taxonomy): domain Bacteria; phylum Bacteroidota; class Bacteroidia; order J057; family J057; genus JBCAWW01. The sequence goes on from JBCBZF010000075.1 coordinate 1,464, forward strand.
CAGAAGAAGGCGTATATGTTTATCAATTGCGCGCCAGAGACATTCAGGGCAATCTGGTCGAAAAACAGGGGACGATTACCATTATAAGGTAGATACTACATACCCCTAGCAAACGAACAAATGAATCGGATTACATGGATTGGTGCGTTCCTGTTTTTCTTCCTGGGCCTCCAATTTCAAGCAAACGCTACTCACATTACGGGCGCAGAGCTGACCTATCAATGTATCAATCCCAATAGCTGGACCTATCAGGTAACACTTACTGTCTATCGGGATTGTTTGAATGGGCAGGCAAATTTTGACAACAATGTGCGTCTTTTTGTCTTTCGGGGCAGTAATAATTCGCTCTACACGACGCGAAATATTAACCTGAATACCAATGAGATTGAAATTGTTCCAGTGTATTGGGATGCTTGTACAGGCGTACCTTACAATCTCTGTATTGAGTATGTAACCTATGTGGTCAACATTACTCTGCCGCCGATTCAGGGAGGCTACAACATTGGCTGGGCACGATGCTGTAGCAACAATGTGGTGACCAATATTTTTAACCAGCAGGGCATTACGGTTACTGCCAAAATCCCCGGCACGGAAGTCGGTGGCGGATGTAACTCCATGCCAATATTCAACGCAGTTCCCCCAACTTTTCTGTGTAATGGACAGCAGTTTAGCTTTGACCATTCTGCCACTGACGTAAATGGAGATTCTTTGGTATACAGCATCTCTAATCCTTATGCTTCGATTAACAGTTTCGGGCAGGGAGCGACAGCGTTTAATCCCGTGGTCAACAATTTCAACCAAATGGGACCGCCACCCTACCAGAACATCAACTTCCTGGCTGGGTACTCTTTCCTTGATCCTTTTGGGTCCGGCAACTTTAGCATGGATGACCAATCTGGCCTGCTGACCCTGACGCCTACTCAAACCGGACTCTCCGTATTTGCTGTTTCCGTTCGGGAATACCGTAATGGCGTATTCGTCAGTGAAAACAAACGGGACTTCCAGATCAATGTGATCAACTGTGCACCACAGGGGGATGAACCGATTCTGGCGGCGAATTCTCCTCCCAATACCAACAATAATGGAGATACGGTTTTTGTCGATCCATTGGAGCCGTTTTGCTACACCGTCAGTGTACAGGACCCCGAACCAACTGATACGGTCATTCTGTTCCCGGTCAGCGCTGCCTTTGGGATTGGTGGAACGCTTCCGCCACCTTATGCGACTCTGACCTATACCGGAACCAATCCTGCCAACGGACAGGTTTGCTGGACACCCGGTTGTGAGTATGAAGGTGATACCATTCGATTGGTGATTGGGGGGCGCGATACTTCTGATTGTCCGGGTTACAACATTGTGTATGATACGACCTATGTGGTGGTCCGTGATGTGGAGCCGCCGGTTATTTCTCACAGTCTGACCGGCCCATCTGCCGATACCATTTTTGCTGATCCGGGAGAAAATGTTTGCTATTCTTTTACTGCGAGTGATCCGGAAAGCATTGATGGGGTAAATGTGAGTGGTGTCGACGGACCCTTCAGTGGGGTAGGCGGCAATCCACCATTCGCCAATATCAGTACCAATAGTACCAATGGTGGCAATCCTGTGAATGGTCAGGTCTGCTGGGCGGTACCCTGTGATCTGGCCGGCCAAACGATCCGGCTGGTCTTGCAGGCGGAAGAAACCGGCCCATGTCTGTATACCGATTATGATACTGTGTACATTACAGTTGCCCCACCACCACCCTTCAACGCCGGCCCCAATGGCGTGATCTGTCTGGGGGAAGATGCGCAGTTGAATGCATCTGGAGGGGTAAGTTACGCCTGGACGCCGACCACAGGATTATCCAATCCGAATATTGCCAATCCTTTGGCCTCACCAGCGGTGACAACGACTTATTTTGCCAACATCACTGATGCATTGGGATGTGTCTGGGTCGACTCGGCAACCGTAACGGTCAATCCGCTTCCAATGATTGATGCTGGACCGGACGTGGTCAAATGTCCTGGCAATCCAGTCCAACTGACCGCAACGGGTGGGATTGTCTACAATTGGTCGCCAGCTACAGGGCTGAGTGATCCCTTTAGTTTTAACCCTACAGCTGATCCAATCGATACCGTTACCTACACATTGACCGGAACCGATCTGAATGGCTGTACGAATACCGATCAGGTTACGGTTACGCCGATGTACGCCGTTGCATCTGCTGATGTCGCAATTTGTATCGGAGACACGGTGATGATTTCCGCCTTCGGCGGGACCGGCTATAGCTGGGACAATGGCGCTTCCCTCAGTGATCCCAATGTGGCCAATCCCATGGCCTTCCCGACGACAACAACTGATTACATTGTTACTGTAACCGATGGCAATGGCTGTATGGATACAGACACCATCCGGGTTACCGTCAATCCTTTGCCGCTGGCAGATGCTGGCGCTGATCAGCCGCTTTGCATCGGCGATACCCTGCAACTGACCGCCACCGGCGGCACTGTGTATCAGTGGGATATTGATCCCAGTCTGTCCGCGACCAATATCAGTGATCCTTTGGCCTTCCCTACGGCCTCGAATACCTACTATGTGAGCGTTACTGATGCCAATGGCTGTGTCAACAATGATTCTGTCAGCATCACGGTCAATCCACTGCCAATCATTGATGCTGGTCCGGATTTGGTCAAATGTGGTGATATCGGTGTCCTTCTCTCTGGCAGTGGTGGACAAACATATCAGTGGACTCCGGCATTGGGACTGGATGATCCGTCTTTGGCCAATCCTACGGCTACGCCTGATTCTTCCACGACCTATTATGTTGTGGGTACGGATGCCAATGGCTGTCAAAACATCGATTCTGCTTTTGTGCGCACGATGTATGCCGATGCTGGTCCAGACGTACCAGTCTGTATTTTCGACAGCATTCAATTGAATGCCAGTGGTGGCATCACGTATGTATGGGATGCTGATCCTGATCTGATCAATCCCAATGGACCAGATCCAATCGTTTTTCCGATTGCAGACAAAGATTTTTATGTAACGGTAACCGATGTGAGTGGCTGTATGGATCGCGATACCATTACGGTGACTGTGAATCCATTACCTACTACCTCGGCCAGTGGAACTGATCCGTGGGTATGTTCTGGCGGGGCCACGACCTTTAATGCGACTGGAGGGGTACAGTATGATTGGTTCCCTGGTCAGTTTTTTGCTGACTCAACCCAAAATCCAGCTACCGCCTTCCCGCAATTTTTGACCGCCTCAGCTGCAATCGACACAACCGTTCGGTTTTATGTCTGGGTAACGGATGCGAATGGCTGTCGAAATATTGATTCACTTGATCAGGTTATACGAAAGCTGCCCCTACTGGCCGTGAGCAATGATACCTTTCATTGTCCGGGAGATAGTGTACAGCTGTCCGCCGCAGGAGGCGTCGGCTATGAATGGCGCCCCAACATCGGTTTGAGTGATCCCAATATTGCCAATCCTTATGCAATTGTTGATACAACTACGACCTACGAGGTGGAAGTAACTGCAGTTTGGGGCTGTTCTGACTCAACTGAAGTGTTGGTGTACACCATCAATCCACAGGCAGGGCTTGATCAGGTGATCTGTGCAGAGGATACCATTCCGTTATTGGCGACTGGTGGCGTATCATACTTGTGGGACAATGCCGGTAGCTTGTCTGATCCCAATGTGGCGAATCCCAATGCTTTTCCCAACCTGACCACAGATTTCGCGGTAACCGTAACGGACAGCGTCGGCTGTATGGATACTGACACGGTACAAGTATTTGTCAATCCTCTGCCACCTGCGAATGCCGGTCCGGATGATGAAATCTGTATCGGTGATACCGCACTACTGACCGCTTCTGGTGGGATTTCCTATGAATGGTTGGTAACAGATAGCCTGAGCAATGCCCTTATCTCCAATCCGCTCGCAAATCCAATGCTCACCACAGATTATGTGGTGGAGGTAACGGACGGCAATGGATGTCAGGAAACTGATACCATGCAGTTGGTGGTGCATCCGCTGCCACTGGCTGATGTCGGACCCGACCTGACGAAGTGTGGCGAAGACTCTATTCAATTGGCGGCAACTGGTGGCATCTTGTACGACTGGACGCCGGTTACCGCTTTGAGCAATCCGACCATTGCCAATCCAATGGCAGAACCTGATTCGAATATCACCTATATCGTCCGGGTTGAGGATGTCTTTGGCTGTGTCAATTTTGATACGCTCAATATCCAAACCATGTATGCCAATGCCGGCAGTCCGGATACGATTTGCTTTGGTGATACGACCCAACTACAAGCCAGCATCATTGGTGGACAGGCGGTCAGTTATGCCTGGAGCCCTGCTAACCTGGTCAGCGATCCGAATATTGCCAATCCAATGGCCTTCCCGACAGTCCCAACGGATTTTATCGTAACGGTTACGGATTCCAGCGGCTGCTCTGATACCAATATTGTGGAAATATTTGTCCATGCACCTCCACCAGCTGACGCAGGTCAGGATACGTCGATTTGTATTTTCACATCCACTCAGCTGACGGCTAGCGGTGGCATCAGCTATATCTGGACGCCGGCTGATAGCCTGAGCGATCCATTGATCGCCAATCCAATCGTCAATCCGCTGGATACCACAGTCTATTTTGTAACGGTTACAGACACCAATGGCTGTACAGCGGTCGATTCAGTGGTGGTAACGGTCGATCCATTACCAGTGGTTGATGCCGGTCTTGATCAGGTAAAATGTGGGGAAGACAGCCTGCAGCTTCTGGCCAGTGGCGGAGAGGTGTACCAATGGTCTCCTGGAATTGGCCTCAGTGATCCGGATATCTTCAATCCAATGGCCAGTCCGGATTCAAACACACTTTATACAGTAGTCGTAACAGACTCCAATGCTTGTGTCAACACAGATTCGATGATGGTGACGACCATGTATGCTGATGCTGGTCCGGATCTGTCCAAATGTCCGGAAGACAGCAGTCAATTGATGGCTTCTACCATTGGGGGAACTGCGATTTCCTTCCAGTGGGATAACATGAACAGCCTGACAGACGGCAGCATCGCCGATCCTTTTGCCTTTCCTACGCAGACTACCCAATACATCGTTACCATCCAGGATGTGAGTGGGTGTGTGGATCAGGATACCATGGAATTGCTGGTATTTGCGCCACCACCTGCCAATGCTGGTGCAGATACATCGATTTGTATTTTTGACAATGCCTTCCTCTTTGCAACTGGTGGGATTCAATATGAATGGCGGCCAGCTGCTACCCTGAATGACGCCAACCTGCGTACACCCATTGCCAATCCGCTTGACAATATCACCTATATCGTGGCGGTAACGGATACCAATGGTTGTGTGGCTGAAGACAGCATGATGGTTTCGATCAATCAACTCCCGATTGTTGATGCTGGACGGGATGAGCAGATTTGCCGACGTGATGCGGTTACCCTGACGGCAACAGGGGCCACAACTTATGTCTGGGAACCACAACAAAGCCTGGACAATCCCTTCGTCTTCAATCCGTCTGCCTCACCAGATAGTACCACGACCTTTTATGTTACCGGTACCGACAACAACCAATGTCGCAATCGTGATTCGGTTACGGTTAATGTCTGGCAATTGGATTCCATCATCGGGAATTCAAGTGATTCTATCTGTTTGGCGCAAAGCATTGACCTTGTCGTTAGCGGGGCGGATCGCTATCTGTGGAACACCGGCAGTGTCAATCCGCGCATTCGGGTGAGCCCCAATGAGCCAAGTGTGTATTGGGTGATTCCATTCGAAGAAAATGGCTGTCCGGGAGATACCTTCTTCATCGATTTGTATGTAGAACGCAACCTGCCGCAGGCGGAATTTACTGCCAGCCCGGAAGACGGATTTTATCCTTTGCCGGTTCAGTTTAGCAATCTCAGTGCGTACAGCAGCAATTACTTCTGGGACTTCGGCAATGGGGAAACCTCCATGGAAGAAAATCCATTGTTTACTTACAATTTGCCAGGCGAATACACCGTAACCCTGGTCGCTGACAACGACATTGGTTGCCCCAGCACCCGTGAGTTTAGCTTCATCAATGCTCTGGATTTTGAAATCTATTTCCCAACCGCCTTTTCGCCTAATAATGACGGGAACAATGATGAATACTACATCGCCATGAATTCCATCCAGTTTTTTGAGATTCAAATTCTCAATCGCTGGGGACAAAGGGTCTATCTGTCCAGTGATGTAAACTTCCGCTGGGATGGGACCCGAGATGGACAAGCCGTTCCGGAAGGAGTATACACTTACATCGTTACGGCCACGACCTTTAAGGGAGATCGGGTGGAAAGAGCCGGTACGATTACCCTTATTCGTTAGGGCAGGCTGAGGGAAAGAACGCAAAGCAGCAAGGCATAAAGTTTTTCGAATGAAAAGCTCCTGCCTTGCTGCTTTGCGTTCAATTTGTGGACTCATGCCGGTCCGTATTGCGCATCGTCCCGGCAATTCGCATATTCGTAGAATAGACTGGAAAGATGAATAGCCTGCTCGATCGTTTGTTGTTTCGCAAAGTTGACGCCAGTGGACTGGCCATTTTTCGCATTCTCTTTGGCCTTGTGATGCTCTGGGAAATGATCTACTTCATGCGGATCGATTTCGTGGAGCTGTTTTTTGGCCTACCGGATGTGCGCTTTTCTTATGGGGGGTTGTCTTTTTTACAGCCTTTGCCCGAGGGGCTGATGTGGGCTTTAATCGTGCTGCTGACGGCTTGTTGTGTGCTGATTGTCCTGGGGAAATGGTATCGACCGGCGATGCTGACCTTTGCCATTGGGTTTAGCTACATCTTTTTTCTGGAAAAATCATACTATAACAATCACCTCTACCTGATCTGTTTGCTGGCGTTCATGCTCTTTTTTATCCGTGCCGACAAAGCCTTGTCTCTGGATGCGAAAGGGAAAACAGAGCGGGACGTACCCATGTGGATGTACAATCTCCTCAAATTTCAGGTGGTGGTGGTCTACTTTTACGGAGGGCTGGCCAAAATCAATTCTGACTGGCTCATCAATCTTGAACCTGCCCGAACGCTGGTTGAAGGAACTTTTCTGGATGGATTGCTGGGGTTGGAATTTGCGACCCGTTTTATTTCATACGGTGGTATGCTCTTCGACCTGAGTGTAGGCTTCTTGTTGTTGTTTCGCAAAACCCGTCTCCTGGGCTTTCTGGGAGCAGCTTTTTTCAATGTCTCCAACGCCATCATCTTCAACGACATCAATATCTTCCCCTACTTCATGCTCGGGGCGTTGATTCTATTTGCCGATCCGGAATGGACCAAGGCACAAGTCGAGCGTTTTTTCCCTGCTAAGAAAGTGAAAGGAAAAAAGATGAAGCGGAAAGTGGTGGAAAAAGAAATGCCCCGCCAACGTCTGCTCATCGTGCTGGGTGTGTACGCTGCTTTTCAACTCCTTTTCCCGTTTCGCCATTGGTTGATCCCCGGTAATGTTGAATGGACTGGTGAATCTCAACGTTTTTCCTGGCGTATGAAAATCCAGCATCGTGCGACCGAAGAAATGGAATTTCAGGTGCTGAACTACGACACCAAAACCATCGTTCCGGTCAACATGGATGCGTATCAATTGAATCGGGACCAAAAAGTCCACATGGGCATCCATCCCGAAATGGTCTGGCAGTTTGCGCAATTTCTGGAGGAACGGGCGAAGAAAAAGCTACGGGCCAGGAAGGTGGGTGTCAATGCGAAAGTCAAAGTTGCCTTCAATGGCCGCCCGGCCAAATATATGATTGATCCTCAGACTGATCTGGCCGAGGAAGACTGGAAACTGATGCAACACAATGAATGGATTTTGCCCCTGGAAGATTAGTGTATGAAAGATCTGTTTCAGCTAGACCCGAAGATTAGCTATCTCAACTGTGCTTATATGTCTCCCAATCTGCGGACAGTGGAGGTGGCCGGAATGGAAGGGATCATGATGAAACGGAATCCAGCCCATCTGAAAACGGCTCATTTCTTCGAACCAGCCGAGGCGGTCAAACGAAGTTTTGCAAAACTGATCCAGGCCGATGATCCGCAGCGGATCGCAATTGTTCCTTCGGTTTCTTATGGCATTTCAATTGTGGCCCGTAATCTTTCGCTCCATAAGGGAGATGAGATTGTCCTGACGGGAGAACAATTTCCCAGTAATGTTTATCCCTGGCAGCGTTTGGCAGCTGAAAGTGGTGCCAAAATCGTGATGGTTGCGGCACCTGATCAAAGAGACGGCCGCGGAAAAGGCTGGAACGAAAGAATCCTGGATGCGATTGGAGAGAAGACTCGATTGGTTGCCATGGGACACGTGCACTGGACCGATGGGACCTTATTTGATTTGTCAGCGATTCGGGCGAAAAGCAAAGTCTTTGATGCGGCACTGGTCATTGACGGAACCCAGTCAGTAGGCGCTTTGCCTTTTTCTGTCAGGGACATTCAGCCGGATGCCCTGGTCATCGGTGCTTACAAATGGATGCTGGGGCCTTATGGCATGGGGTTGGCGTATTTTGGAGAAAAATTTGATCAGGGTATTCCGCTCGAAGAGAACTGGCTCAACCGAAAAGGAAGTGAAGATTTCAGTCGATTGGTTGAATATGCAGAGGATTATCAACCGATGGCCCAGCGTTTTGAAGTAGGACAGCGGTCCAATCTGGTCAACCTGCTGATGATGCAGACCGCATTGAATCAGCTCCATCAGTGGCCGCCGAATTTGATTCAGGATCATGGCGAAAAGCTCATTCAAAGTATACAAGAAGATGTATTGGCTTTGGGTTGTTGGATCGAAGCACCCGAATGGCGGGCGTCTCATTTATTCGGTATTCATGTACCCTCAGGTACCTCCGCAAGTGAACTGAAAGAGCACCTCATGGCCGAAAATATCTTTGTATCAGTGCGCGGCACAGCCGTGAGAGTGGGGCCACATCTGTACAATGATGAAAATGATATGCGTCGATTGTTGCGTGTTTTTACAAAAATGATCAGCTGAAAAGACGCTTGAATAGGCAATAGTTGTTATGAAAATATTTTAATAAATAGGCTTATTTTTTATCATTTTTGCAAAAGTTTATTTTTTTCTTTCCACCTCAATCCCTACCTTGAGCATTATGTTGAAACAAACGGCAACATATTTTTATCGCAGCTTTTTCTTCTTCTACTTTTATCTCAGTAGAGGCAGGGAGCTTGTTATGTTAGCCATTTGAATAAAAAAAAGTTTTCACAAGCGTCCCTGCCTCACGACAGGGACGTTTTTTTATGTAAAGACTCATGCAACAAAGTGTTCTGACATCTACGCCAAATATCGCCATCCAGGGCGAACGTGGCTCATTCCATGAAATAGCAGCGCGGAAGTTTCTGGGAAACGAAATCGAACTAACCATGTGCGATTCCTTTCCGGCGCTTTTTCGGAGTCTGGACAATGGCGTAGCAGAAATTGGGGTGATGGCGATTGAGAATACCGTGGCTGGTACACTTTTGCCCAATTATGCTTTGTTGCGAAATTCCAACTATCGGGTGATTGGGGAAGTATACCTGCGCATTGCCCATCAATTGATGGCTTTACCAGGGCAGCGCATAGAGGACATTCGGGAAGTGCATTCGCACCCGATGGCCATCCGCCAGTGTCACCGTTTTTTCTCCCAATACCCGCACATACGCCTAATCGAGAAAGCAGATACGGCCGGAAGTGCGGCCTGGATACAAGAGCAGCAGGCAAAAGGGATTGCTGCCATTGCCAGTGAGTTGGCCGCTGAAACCTATGAATTGCCGATCCTCGCCCACAATGTGGAAGACAACCCGCGCAATTTCACGCGCTTTCTGATTATTCTTGACAAAGAAGTTGCCCCAGAAAAGCCCGGCCCGGCAAACAAAGCCTCTGTCTGTTTCAATCTGGCGCACCAGGTAGGCAGCCTTTCCCAGATATTACTGGTGCTCAGTGCGCATGGGATGAACCTCACCAAAATCCAGTCTTTGCCCATCGTCGGGCAGGAGTGGGAGTATTTTTTCCATATCGACCTCGAATTTGATGACCACGCTCAATACGAAAGAGCTTTGAGCGCGATCCAACATCAGGTCAATGAACTCAAAGTCCTCGGCGAATACCCACGGGGGGACAAACAAAATGTAGCATAAATCGAATCATCATGATTATTCAGGCCGCCAACCGACTGGCGCAC
>JBCBZF010000149.1:0-9098 GCA_039815525.1 Bacteroidota bacterium
CTGGCAGACAGGAATCCTATGTCGATTAAAACAGGACATTCATGTTAAGATTGTTAAAACTTACTTCGGCCGTCAATGGGCTCCCCTGCTTTGATCGCAAACGAAACAGCCAGGCAGTTGAACGCATAAATACTCCGAGGATTGGCGCCAATCTTACCCCAGAAAAACGAGGCTTGCTCATTCCGCAGAACGAATTGGATCGCCATCCCAAACCAACGCGAAACACTTTTTGCTGATCAGTACCTTTCAGGCTACTGCTCACTTGAAATTCCCTTATAAATAAATCAATCGTTTATGAAGCATTTTACACTACTCCTCACGATTTTATGTTGTACCATGAGTGTACACGCCCAGGTTGACATCACTTTTCGGGTAGATATGTCAGGCCAAAGCGTTTCTGCTGATGGTGTGCATGTCGCAGGCGACATCAACGGCTGGTCGACCTCTGATAATCCTCTGACGGATCAAGGAGATGGTATCTACATGGCCACCGTCAGCCTGGACCCCGGGCGCGACATTCAATATAAATACCTCAATGGCAATGCCTGGGGGACAGAAGAGTCGGCTCCTTCAGACTGTACCATAGGTGGTAGCAATCGAATTTTTACGGTTCCCAATGTGAATGATACCCTTGATCTGGTGCCATTTAATGGTTGCCAGGATGTTGTACCTACCAATCGCGTGAGCTTTCGGGTGGACATGAACAATGAAACCCCCAGTGTAGATGGAGTGCACGTAGCCGGAAATTTTGTAGGCTGGGATCCTGGAATTGCGCAGATGGTCGACCAGGGAGATGGCATTTATGAACTCGAAGTGGATGTACTGGCTTCGATTCTGACGGTTCAATATAAATTTGTCAACGGCAACGCCTGGGGCAATGAAGAATCTATTCCCGATGGCTGTAAAAATGCTGAAAATAACCGTTTTGCCCCCATTAATGCTGACAATGTCATTCTGGCGGCTTATGTGTTCGGCAGTTGTGATACCACTGCGCTGACCACCAGTATGAGCGGGCAGCTTTCTCCCGATCTGTATCAGCTGGTGATCGATCCCGTGAACCAGATCCTCAGCTTGCAACTTACCCCTGAACTGGGCCAGACGCAGTTGCGGATTCTCGATGTCCAGGGACGGGTCATGATGCAGAAAAGCGTGTTGCCGACCGCCTCAGAAGTTGATTTTCAACTTTCTCTGGCTGACTGGCCGAAGGGACTCTACATCCTGCAGGCAGAAAGCCGGAAAGGGGCGTTTGTCAAACGATTTATGTCAGTCCGATAATATCAAATTGTATCAGGCAGTGGGTGCTTTTTGCCCACTGCTACTTTCTTTGTCTTATGTCCAGATCGATTACTTTATTCCTTCTTCTCTCCCTGTTGTTTTCCTGTAAAGAGGAATCAATTCCAACTCCACCGATTGAGGAACCAACGCCACAACAAGCGGTGGTTGCTGTCTATCGAACCGATGGAAGTGGAACCTTGAGTCTTTCACTTGCACCTGATTCTCTGCCTTTGGTTGAATCCAAAGGGGAAGGGCTACAGATCAAACTCAATCCGGATCAGGTCTATCAGGAAATGGAAGGCTTCGGTGCAGCTCTGACAGAATCATCTGCCTATGTATTATCACAGCATCTTTCAGAAAACAAAAGACGGGATTTACTAGAGGAACTGTTTTCGCCCGAAAAAGGCATTGGTATCAGCTATCTGCGCCTGACGATGGGCAGTTCAGATTTCTCTCTGGCGGACTATTCCTACAATGACCAAGCCGCCGGTCAGGCAGATCCCAATATGGCAGACTTTACCCTCGGACAGGATCTGCAATATGTTGTGCCTATCCTGCAGGAGATTCTCAACATTGTCCCTGATCTGAACATCATGGCGACCCCCTGGTCGGCCCCGGCCTGGATGAAAAGCAATCAGAGTTTGACGGATGGCGGGACGCTCAAAAGCGAATTCTATGCTGCTTATGCCCAATACTTTGTGCAGTACCTTACTGAAATGGACAAGCTGGGAATTTCGATTGCGGCATTGACCATTCAGAATGAACCGCTTCATCAGGCAGCATATCCCAGTATGTCGATGCGTGCTTCAGAGCAATTGGTCTTTATCCGGGACCATTTGGGACCAGCGCTTGAGAATGCAGCTTTGGAAACCAAAATTGTGATATACGATCACAACTGGGACCGGGTGGATTATCCACTGGAAGTACTGGCGGATAATGAGGTTCGGAAATACATCGCTGGTACCGCTTTTCATTGCTATGCCGGAGATGTGAATGCTATGTCTCAACTCCAACAAAGTCATCCGGAAAAAGGGATCTACTTTACGGAGTGCTCCGGTGGCAATTGGGCCACCGATTTTGGCGCCAATCTGGCCTGGAATATGGAGAGTTTATTTGTTGGGGCACCTCGAAACTGGGCCAAAACCGTTTTGTTGTGGAATCTGGCCCTGGATGAAAATAGTGGCCCGCAGAATGGTGGTTGTACTGATTGCCGGGCGGTGGTGACTGTAAGTTCTAATGGGTCGATTGAGCGAAATGTCGAATACAATCTTTTGGGGCATGTGGCCGCATTCGTCCGACCCGGCGCCTGCCGGATTAAAAGCAACGAAACCCGCGTACTGGGTGTCTCTCAGGTCGCTTTTCAAAATAAAGACCAATCCCTTGCAATGGTCGCATATAATCATTTGGGGCGCCCGATACAGCTTGAAGTGGAGGTAGGAGAAGGACAGGCATTCAGGTACGAACTGCCTGCGGGAATGCTGGTTACCTTTTCCTGGGAACAATGAGTTTTTCAATTAGCCAAATCTGAATCTTAGTCAGTAAAATGTTTGCGAAGCCCTGATTGGTTCCTGAAATTGCCGGGTAGAATTCGATTGTACAATCGAAGACAAGTACAATTAGGACCGATTACGTTTTCGCGAGCAAATGGACCGAAAGATTAAGATTATTACCAACCGCTCTGACATTGGCGCCGGTACCCGTGGGGCCGATCTTGGCATCGATGCATTGGAGGTCGCAGCCATCAATCAGAACAATGACTTTTTCAAGCGACATCCCACTGAAAATGTCGACACCCACAATGAGTCGATCTATGACAAAGTACACACTGATTTTGCCAAACGAATCCGGCATGTGTACGAACAATGCAGTCGGGTAGCAGAGGTCGTAAAAAGGAGTCTGATCACAGGAGACTTCCCCCTGGTTTTTTCCGGCGATCATTCTTCTGCTTTGGGAACCATTAGTGGAATTCGTGCGGCTTACCCAGAGAAAAGAATTGGGGTTTGCTGGATAGATGCACATGCAGATTTACATTCGCCCTACACTTCGCCTTCCGGCAACATTCACGGCATGCCGCTTGCTGCCTCCATTGGTGATGACAATCTGGATTCCCAAATCAATCAAATCTCTGATGAGACAAAACAGTATTGGGAAGCAATGAAAAATCTGGGTGTTCCCGGTCCCAATATGGAACCGCAGCACATCGTCTATTTTGGTGTACGCGACACTGAAGCACCCGAAGACCAGCAAATCGAGCAATACGGCATCCGCAACTATATGGTCGCCGAAGTGCGGCATCGGGGCATCAAATCTTGTGTAGATGAAGCCCTTGACATTCTGAATGACTGCGATATCATTTATATCTCCTTCGATGTGGACAGCCTCGACTGCGATATGATTTCAAACGGGACTGGCACGCCCGTTCCCAAAGGCTTTGATCAGTATGAAGTGATGGACATTATCAACCAAATTCTGGCGACCGGCAAGGTCATTTGTGTGGAGTTTGTCGAGATCAATCCGCTGCTGGACCTGAGGGGGAACAAAATGGCCGAGACGGCTTTTGAGGTGTTGGTAGGGATGGAATTGTGAGGGGGAGAAAAGTCTATTTCAGTCTGGTGTATTCGTCTGTAGTTTGGTTAGCAAGATCTCAGACATGCTACTCTTGAATCCCTCATCCACCCACAACATCCGCAAAGCGGATAGCGCCTCCAATCCCTCCGGGAGCTGCCCCATCGGATTCCCGCTGATGTCAAGCTTGGCAAGCTTTTGCAGGCCGCTCACCGCCTGAATGGCTTGAAGTTGATTGTTCTTCAGATACAACTCCCGCAGAATCGGAAGCTGGAAAAGAGTATCCGGTAAAGCCGTCAGCCCATTGTCCCGTAGCTCGAGCATGCGCAGGCTTTTCAGTTGGCCCATCGTCTCTGGTAAAGCGCTCAGCCGATTGTCTTTCACCACCAATACCCGCAAATCCTGAAAGGCGCCAATACAAGTCGGCAGCGTTTCCAACTGATTGTCTTCCAGTTCGAGGACGCGGAGCTGTTTGAGGCGGTCAAAATCATCTGGCAATTGGGTTAAACGATTGCCTTTCAGGCCGAGGACTTTTATGTGTGAGGCATTGAGCAATAATTCAGGAATGTGATCCAGCTCCAGCCCTGTCAGATGCAGGGCTGAAAGCTGGTTATCATAGGTTACCTGAATGCGGCGGAGTGCCTCTTTCAAGTGTTCGTTCATATAATCTAGTGCTTCACAATCCGCAGAATCTTCTGCTCAGACTGGCTACGGACCGTAAGTAAATACAATCCACTTGGTAAATCTTCAACAGACAGCTTGATCTCATGCACCCCGGCGGTCATGGATTCGGCAGAACGAATCGTCCGAACCACTTGTCCATTGGTGGTAAAGAGTTTGGCATCGATCAGGCTTTCATCACCTAGTTCAATTTGGACGGTCAAGGCAGAAGAAGTCGGGTTGGGCCAGGCTTTGGCCATCAGGAAATTCTGAGAGGCTTCTTCTTCAATGATATCGTTTTGGGCCAGACGGGAAGATGTACCGTAGGTATGGGTTCCGAGGAAGCTGACGGTATTGCTGCTGTAATTGTCCCATTCACTGGTGGTGTAAGTGGTATTGGGATCGGTTACAGAAGCTTTGCGCACCTTGGTGACATTGCGGGCAAAATTGCCGCTGCCGCCATTGAAGACACCGACGATGTCGATCAGGGAGCCATTGTTGAACAGGCCGATTGGATCATTGCCACTGAAGTTCATGACTCTTCCGCTAACTGTTTGATCAGCCTGCGCCAGGATACTTCCGTTGGCAGAGGAATGTGCGACGACATACACTTCTCCATCCTGGAGGATGCCACTGAGCGCGGTATTATTGCGCCAGTTGCCGTTACCGTTCGCCTGACGGCGAAGCGAATAGCTGGACAGATCAATCGGACCGCCAGTGAAGTTGGCAATCTCAATTGCACGGTTTCTGCTGCTGCCTTCGATGTATTCGGAGATAAACAGATCACTGGCGATTGGCCCGGCTGGTGTCGTTTGTCCACTGACGGTATTGCTGGCCGGACTGGCACCACTGGCATTATAGGCTTCTACATAATAGTAGTAGATCGTTTCCAGCGCCATGCTGTTATCTGAGTAGCTGGTCGCATCGACTCCAAGGCTGGCAATCTGAGAAAAACTGATGTTGTCAGCACTGCGATACACGGTATAGCCATCTTCATCCATGACATCATCCCAGCTGAGATCGAGGCTGGAAGTCGTTTCTGCCAGAACAAGATTGGCGGGCGCATCAGGTGCAGAACCACCGCCATTGAATACATGGCTGCCCAGATTGGTCGAATTATCGGTCGCATAGGTATCCCATTCGGCAGCTGTGTAAGTCGCATTTGGACTGCTGATGTCTGCTTTACGGACCAGGGTAATATTCTGCGCATAATTGGCACTGCTGCCAAAGGTGCCGAGCATGTCGATCAAGGTCCCATTTTTGAACAGACCCAAGGCATCATTTCCATTAAAGGTAACAATGCCGGCTCCGGTGCTGACATCTGCTTCGGCGAGAATGGTTGCATTGGCAGCGCTATTGGCAATCACCCATACAGCGCCATTGGCGAGCGTACCGGAAAGCGCATAATCACTGCCCCAGCTTCCACTGCCATTGGTTTCTTTCCGCAGAACATACCCACTCATATTCACCGCCGCACCCGTGAAGTTGGCAATCTCAATCGCTTTGTTGAAAGAGGAACCTTCGATGTATTCAGAGATCATCAGATCGGTCGCATTGCCGCCGGTGCTTTCGGTCTGCCCGCTGATGGTGTTGCTGTTGCCACTGTTGCCACCGGTATTAAAAGCGACCACATAGTAATAGTAGGTGGTCAGCAGTTGAACCGTGTTGTCGGTGTATGAAGTATTGTTAGCACCTAAACTGGCAATCTGATTAAAAGACACATTGTCATCAGATCGATACAGTAGGTAACCATCTTCGTCGGCGACATCATCCCACATCAGGTTGAGGTCTACGGTCGTCGCAATCAGATCAAGATTGCTTGGTGTTGTTGGTGGGAGTGGAAGGGTTGCCCCACTTACGCTATTGCTGGCCGGACTGGCACCGATTGTATTGAAGGCTTCTACATAATAGTAAAAGGTTGTTTCCAGGGCCATGCTGTTGTCTGAATAGCTGGTCACATCAGCAGTGAGGGACGCAATCTGCGAGAAGCTGCTGTTGTCAGCACTGCGATAAACGGTATAGCCATCTTCGTCTGCCACATCATCCCAGCTCAAATCAAGTGAAGAGGTAGTGGCGATAAGCTGAAGATTGCTTGGCGCGGCTGGGGCAGACCCACCAGAACCGCCATTGAAGGTATGACTGCCCAAATCTGATGAAAAGTCGCTGGCAAAGAAATCCCATTCCGAAGTTGTGTAGGTGGCATTGGGGCTGCTGATATCCGCTTTGCGGATCAGGGTGGTGTTTTGGGCGTAGTTTGCGCTGCTGCCAAAGGTGCCCAGGATGTCGATCAGGGTCCCGTTTTTGAAGAGGCCAATCACATCATTTCCATTAAAAGTAACAATGCCGGATCCCGTACTGATATCTGCCTGCGCCAGGATACTGCTGTTGGCTGCACTGTTGGCGATCACCCAGACATCACCATTGGCAAGCGTGCCGGACAAATTGTAATCACTGCCCCAACTGCCGCCACCATTGGTTTCTTTTCGTAAGACATAGCCGCTCAGATTGATTGGTGCGCCAGTAAAGTTTGCGACTTCGAGTGCTTTGTTAAAGGATGAACCTTCGATGTATTCAGAAATGAACAGATCGGTCGCATTTCCGCCACCTGATCCACCTTGCAATTGTCCGCTGACGACGCTGGAAGCTGCACCAGTTCCATTGCCGTCATAACCTGCAACATAGTAATAATAAAATGTCCCGCCGCTCACACTGGCGTCTGAATAGCTGGTCGAATTCGCGCCAAGGGTTGCCAGTAGAGAATAATTGGCATTGTCAGTCGAACGATAGATTTCATAACCGGTTTCATTGGCAATGTCTCCCCAGCTCAGATCAAGGGTCGAAGTGCTGGCAGAAAGCTGGAGATTGGTCGGCGCGGTCAGACCACCACTTCCACCCAGGTTCCAGGCATCGGCTACCCAACCGGGATTGTCTACATAGGGATTTCGATTCCCCTGATAGGTTTCGATGTCATCATTGCGGAGGATTTCATCAGAGTCTGGTGGGTCCTGCAAATGCCATTGATACAGCGTATTGATATCGCCCACAGAACTAATGCTGCCACCCTGCGTGGGATACATGGTATAGAAATAGAAAATTGCTCTGGCGCAATCCCCCTTGTGATCTTCACGTGGTTCAAACTGTCCGCTGGCAAATTCACTGTATTCGTCAATCAGACTGCCTGGAATGGTGGATTGCTCCTGATCCAGCCGCATCCATTTGGTGGTCACATTGTCGTTTATGTCTGCAAACGGCAGGTTGGAACGCGTGCTGTTCCACGGACCATAAGTTGGGAAAAGATGGTGGATGTCGGAACGCATCGGTTCTGCGCTGCCAAAAAAGCTTTGTGGAACCGTATGCTCGGCATTGATTGGCGCTGGGTTGGTACCCGTATTGCCAAAATTCCAGGAAAGTTGAAAGCCGCCATAGACACAGGTCAATTGATTGTTTTTGTTGTCAATGTAGCCGTACATATAGCCACGGGCGGTAGAGTAGCCCAACGTAGTGTGCAGCCCATCATAATAGTTGACCTTGAGCCAATCACGGAGCCCCTGACCGGTCAGGCCGGGCGGTGGTGTCTGGGCGGACAATAGTTGTGGGAGGACCAGGAGAAACAGCATCCCCAGGCCGAAGCGGAATAATCGCGTAAAGGTGCTCATATAGTGTGAAAGTGTGTTTTGGGAAATGAAATATTTTATTTCTGTAGGGACGTATTAGCTGCTGATGTTTCATTTTTCAGTTGGAAGATGTGACCCTAAATGAGGAAAAACAAGAGCCTTTCGAATATTTTACAATAAATAAATATTCAAGACCGATTGGATATTGCGTGTAGGCTTTCTCTTACTAAGCAGATTTTGTGGTATAAGTGAAGATCCTTTTATTGATAGAACCAAGCGTGATATTTTTCTCTATAACAGAGGACCTTCAATCCCCAATTCTGCTATTTGTATGCGTACTTCTTATCAGCACTGGACCCTCGAGACCAACAATCATATCGCATTCCTGACCCTGAACCGTCCAGAAGAAAAGAATCGAATCGGACAGTTGACCCTGGAAGAATTAGGGGTGATCTCAGACGTGATTACACAGGACTCATCCGTATGGGCAGTGGTCATACAAGCCAATGGTGATTGTTTCTCCGCTGGCGTAGACATCAGTCTGATCGGTAGCATGGTGGGGCAGGAAAGCGAAGTCTACCGGAAAAACCTGCATTATGTACAGTCCTTTTTCGACACATTTGAAGCCTTGCAGAAACCAACCATCGCCGCACTGAATGGTCCTGTCATTGGCGGCGGCATGATTCTGGCACTTTGCTGCGATTTCCGGATTGCAGCAGATGATGTGTTCTTCGAACTCCCGGAAGTCAAGCGCAGCATTGGGGTCATCATGGGCACCCAGCGAATTACCCGGCTGATCGGTCCAGCTCAGACCAAAGAAATGGTGATGCTGGGAAAAAGAGTGCCTGCACAACGAGCCCTGGAAATTGGTCTGCTGACTGACATGGTCCCGGCTGATCAACTCAGACAGCAGGCAGAAGCCTTTGCGGCGCAATTCCTCGAACTGCCGCCGCTGGCGGTAGGCGTCTGCAAGCGCATCATCGA
>JBCBZF010000848.1:0-3228 GCA_039815525.1 Bacteroidota bacterium
CCAACTATCTGGGGTTTCCCGAGGTAATGGCAGCTTTTTCATAAATTATTCATTCGTTTCTGCCCACTTTTCATTGGAAACACACGTCTGATTATCAGTCCCTAACCGCCATGAAATCACAATTCAGCATCATTCTTTTTGCTTCTCTCATTTTATGGTCCTGCAAAAATGAAGCACCAATACCGGTCCCTCCTGCGCCACCTGAGTTGTATTTTCACCTTTCTCGTACCCGAACCAATCAAAATCCAGACATTGACCAACAGTCTCAACGGCTGAACCTCGATCAATTTGATATGACCCTACTAGGGGGCGACATGGCTTATCTGAGTTCCAAGGATGACGAGACCATGGCCTACCTGGATTCCATTTTTGATCTGGATGCACCGGAAACACTCTGGGCATTGGGAAACCACGACTACAGCAATTTGACCCGCATTTCCCAATTTACCGATCGGCCGATTTTCTATAGTTCACATCATCAGGGAATCACTTTTGTGGTGTTGGATACCCAGGACAGCCTGAGCAATATAATTGGAGCCCAGCGTGAAATGCTCGATATGGTGTTGGATACCATAGATCGTTCCTCTCATCTGGTGCTCTTGCATCACAAGCTCATCTGGATGCACCAGCACCCGGTCATGGATGCCATGTTGGACTCCGTTACCAACGGCCATCGGGGGAATTGCTTCTTTTGTCTCAATCCCAATAATTTTCAAACTGATCTCTATCCCCAATTACAAGCGGTACAGGCACGGGGGATACAGGTTATTTGCCTGGGTGGGGACATTGGCAGTCGGGTAAAATCCTTTCAATATATTGATAATGATGGCATTGTCTTCCTGGCTTCCGGGGTTGATTTTGCAGATTCAGACAATGTCGGGATTGTGTTTACCCATCAGATTGCAGAACGCAGGCTGGACTGGGAGTTTGTTCCACTTGATCAATTAACCGAATAAGACATGCCAGATCCACAAATTATATCTGCGGCCACAATTCTATTGGTGGGTGATGTGGTCAAAAGTGCAAACTACTACCGGGATCAACTCGGTTTTCAATATAGTCGGTTCTGGGGCGATCCTCCTGGCTTTTGCATGGTCTGGCGAGACCCTTTTTGCCTGATGCTCTCTCAGGTTGAGGATCAAAACAAAATCGTCTCAAAATCAAGTTTGGCCCACATTTGGGATGCCTACTTTTGGGTAAAAGACGTGCATGCCATGCACACAGTGTTCAAAGCACGAGGCGCCATGATCAAAGACGGGCCATCTGAAACCAATTATGGGGTAATTGAAATGACGGTTCATGACCTTGATGGTCATCTGATTTGTTTTGGACAGGAGTTATAAGTGGCCCAAAATCTCTTCTATCATCTGCTGGGGTGGCAATGTAATCGGGATCTTGATCGCCTGCTCCGGTACTTCCAGTGCATCGAATTGGCTTTGCAGCAGACTGGCAGGCATATAGTGGTCTGAGCGTGCCTTCATTCTTGCATGGATGAGGTCAAAACTGCCTTCGAGATAGACGAAATGAACGGCATGCAATTCACCCTTTAGAAGATCTCGATAAGATTGTTTCAGAGCGGAACAGGCCAGAACACCGCAGTTGCCTGCTTCCAACTGAATCCGTATATGTTGATGAAGACTTTGCAGCCATGGGAGGCGATCCTGATCGTTGAGTGGCTGACCGGCACTCATTTTCTCTACATTGGCTGGGGGATGGAAGTCATCTGCATCATAAAAAGGCCAGTTTTTCGCCTTGGCCAATGCCATACCAATGGTACTTTTCCCACTGCCAGACACCCCCATGACAATCACAAATTGTGGATTCACGCTTTTTGATGTTAAATAAAGCTTCTGGAGGCTTTTTTGCCAATGTTTTTCATGTACATAATGGCACAAAGCTGTTTTTTACCAAAACTTGCGTTTTTCAATACATCTTTAGCCCTTCCATATAGGTAAGAATCTGCTTTGGCGTCAGATAAATGCGCTCTTTGAAGGCGAGGTATTTATCGTTTGCTTTAGAGTATTTGAGTACAAAATCTGCCCAATGATGCAGTTGCCAGCCTAAGCCATGTTCAATGGTGATTCGATCAGTTTGCTTCTCAAAGCTGGCTTTGGACTGACGGGTTGCATAGCTCAGTCCAGCCCCAAATATTTTATTGGTATTCCGTTTCTCGTAATCGACAATATGAGCCAGTTCATGTCCGATCACCCCAACCTGTGCATTGAAAGGGGCAGCGTCCAGCGGGATTTCGCAAGATTCGTGATTGTTGATAAAAATCTGATATTTCCGTTTACCAGCTTTTTTGAAGACTGACCCCATTTTGGGGCGGGCAGCCAGGGTCGTATTGAGTTTCTGATGGACAAACTCAATGTCAGTTTCTTTCAGCTCCGGGTAATAAGAAAGGGCGACCAGAGAGACTTTTTTATATTGATCAATGAAGACTTTATTTTGGCCGTAATTCATTTGCAGCGTGTCCATGTCCTCTTCCGAGAAATCAGCTGCAAGCATGAGGATTTTAACATCTGGTGGTGGAGTGGCGGACAGGAAAAAGGCTGACGCGAACAATAGCGGAATGATCAGACGAAATTGGGTCATACAGTCTGTGTTGTGTGTTGTTGTATAAGGGCAAACCGAGGCAGATAAGGCCTGATTCGCTATTGTTCAGACGATGTAGCCGTAAAAAGGGTTGCAAGTTAAAACGAACGAAGCCTCCCGGAGGAGGCTTCAAACGATTTCATCAAATCAGATACATTACTTCTTCTGCTTCTTCGCCCAGCTGTCTCGCAAGCCAACTGTCCGATTAAAGATCAGCCTGTCTTCAGTTGAATCAGGATCAACGGCAAAATAGCCTTTGCGCATAAACTGAAACTGATCCCCGGCTTTGGCATCACGCACACCTGGCTCAACATAGACTTCAGACAGGACCTCCAGTGAATCGGGATTCAGAAAGTCCAGAAAGCTTTTTTCCTTATGACCATCCGGATCAGGATCGCTAAACAAACGATCGTACTGACGCACTTCCACTTTCAAGGCATCAGCAATGGACACCCAATGAAGTGTGCCTTTCACTTTCTTGCCACTGGTATCCGAACCGCTTTTTGAACTGGGATCATAGGTGCAATGCAATTCTGTGATTTCACCCGTTTCAGGATCTTTCACAAAATCATCGCATTGGATGATGTAAGCTCCCTTCAACCGTACTAAAAACGGCGATCTTTTAGTCGGTCA
>JBCBZF010001051.1:0-2540 GCA_039815525.1 Bacteroidota bacterium
AAATGACTTTCAGCCAGATATCATCATGGGAATCTCGGCCGGCGCACTCAACAGTGCTTTCCTGGTCAATGAATCGGCAAAAATGAACGGAAGCCTGCATTGGCCTGAAATTGGCAAAGCCCTGACCGCTTTCTGGACCGAGGAAATCCGACATCCCCAGGATCTGATCTACCGACAAGGTTTCCTCCGACATGCCTGGCGCATCATTAGGAAACGCTTTAATGGCTATTATGATCATGAGCCTCTGGTGTCGAAAGTGAAAGAAAAGCTGAATCACGAACAGATGAAGAAAAGCCCGGTCGATTTGATCGTAGGTGCCGTCGATTGGGTTGAAGGTGGCATGACCTATGCATCACAGAAGAACCAGGATATTGTTGACTACATCATCGCCAGTGCTTCCATGCCATTTATTCTGCCTTCCTGGCCCATTGGGGAAAGCTTGTTTATCGATGGGGGAATCAGGGATATTGTGCCAATTCGTAAGTTGATTGAATGCGACATAGAAGAAGTGGTCATTATTCTGACCCAGGCAGCAGGTTTACCTCTGGCCGATATCAAAGAGGCTGGAAGCATCGCCTCTTTTGCAGAGAGAGTGGTAGAATTGGTGTCGCATGAGATTCTGGAAAATGATATTTCTCAGCTTCGGAAAATCAATCGAGATCTATCAGAAACTGAAGACCGTGAGCTGAAACCACTGAGTCGTCTGCTGGATAAAAGATTGATTAAACATACTGTGATCAGACCCGCGCAGACCTACGAATTTAGCTTGCAGAATTTTTGCCAGGAAGATATCCAAATGATGATCGAAGATGGATTCCAGGCAGCCCAAATATATGAAGGCTAAGAAATCCAGTTCTTTTCCGACTCTTTTATTGCCCGGCCTCCTGGCCGGGTTTTTTGTTCTCCGCCCCATCCATTTTTACTTTTTTCCGTAAGTAGCAATCTCAGGATTGTGCCTAAAATTATTCTTCCATTCAACTCAGACCTTTTCCAACATGAACATACGACAGACATTGACCCTTGGCCTGGGTGTCTCTCTCCTCCTGGGCTGTACTGCGCCCGCTACTCAATCTGGTGAAGCCGAAAAGGCCATCGAAGAAGCCACCGTAGGAACCCTTGAAACCGTGGCAGAATTGAACATCAATCCTGGTAATGTAGCGGTATCCAATGATGGCCGGGTGTTTACCAGCATTCATCCCATGCGCAATCCCAGTTTTCAACTGGCAGAGCGGACCGGAGAAAAATTGGTGGTTTTTCCCAATCAGGATATGCAAACCGCACCTGATGCAAAAACGGACGCTGGATTTGACACACCATTGGGAATTGTATTTGATCAGCAAAATCGTTTGTGGGTCATTGATGCGGGCTTAAATCTGGGGAAAACCCGATTGTTTGCCTTCGACATTGACAGCCGTGAGGAACTGATGCGTTTTGACATTCCCCAAGACCTGGCACCCAAGAGTAGTTTTGTGCAGGATGTGGCAGTGGATGAAAAAAATGGCTGGGTCTATCTGGCGGACTTTGGCAATCCTGGCATTATCGTGGTGGACATTGCGCAGAAATCCTTTCGGAAAATCACGCACCTGCCCAGCATGCAGGCGGAAGACATTGACATGGTCATCGATGGCAAAGCGCAATTGTTCAATGGAGCGCCGGCTCGGATTGGCATCAATCCCATCACCCTATCCGCCGATCGCGAACGTGTGTTTTACGGCCCCATGAGTGGGACGAAATGGTATAGCTTGGCAACCCAACCCATTCGTGAAGGTGCTTCAGATGAGGAAGTTTTGGCAGAATTGAAGGAGGAAGGCCCGAAGCCATTATGTGATGGTGTGGCCACAGATCGGGCTGGGAACCATTATTTCACCAATATTCAGCAAGGAAGCATTGACCGCCTTGCGCCAGATGGTCAACTGACCACCATCAAACAAGATCCCCGGATCGTTTGGCCGGACAATGTGCGGCTATACCAGGATGAATGGCTCTACATCGCAGTGAATCAGCTCCACAAAGCACCGGCTTTCACCGGAGGAGAGGATTTGGCGGAACCGCCATTCTATATCCTGCGGCTGAAAGTGAAATAAGACGTCCATCCCAATTTTCGGGTAAGAAAAAACGCCAGCTCGATCCGAGCTGGCGTTTCGTATAAAAATCAGTGTCTTATTCCTTCACAATCCGCTTGAAGGCAGTGCCTTGCTCAGTCGCGATCTGCAGGAGATATACGCCCGCTGCCAATTGGCTAAGGTCTAGCTGCTGTTGGTACTGCTGGACCTTTCCAGCGGCCTGCTTCGTGATCAATTGTCCCTGAGGACTGAAGAGGGAAAGGCTAAGTTCTTCTGCTTTTTCCAGGACAATCTCAATCTCCAACATTCCCTGAGTTGGGTTTGGATAAGCAGTGATGGCATCAATTCCAGCCGCGGCCAGTTCTTCCTCAATGGAAACATTGGAAGCCACTTGTACGCCGTTCAGGGTGGTTTTACAGCCATTGTAGTCCGTTACTTCTACCTGATAGGTACTACCACTATTGAGGCCGGTAGCGG
>JBCBZF010000036.1:0-14844 GCA_039815525.1 Bacteroidota bacterium
CCGTAGGAAGCGAACGGTGGTGTTTCCATGGCTCCAACTCGCCTCTAATGCGCGAAAATAGGAAAAAATCAGGGGGGAGGGGAGATGTATGACCAGAGATTCGCAAATGAGGTGATTCCTTTCCCCTCTCTCCTGACTTTCTATTATTTCCCCTGATATTTCTTCAAAAACTTCTGATACAAATCTTTCTGTTTATTGTTTAGGTTGACTTCCCGTCCATCGATGAAAGCATGGATAATTTGTGAATTGCGCATGTCCATGATGTCCCCTTCACTCACGACCAGTGTGGCGCTTTTTCCGACTGCAAGGGTTCCATATTCATCGTCTATGCCCAGGATTTTGGCAGGATGACTGGTAATGGCCTGGATCGCTGCTTCTGGTTCGAGGCCAAAGGCAACCGCGCTACCAGCCTGAAAAGGCAAATTACGACCCTGCCAATTGCTGGTGATGGTGATCGCGAAAGTAATGCCCGCTGCATGAAGCTTTTGAGGCTGCTCATACATGCTGTACACCCCTTCATCTGGCCGGCTGGGAAGAATATGGGTGCCAGTCAAAACCACAGGGACATCAAACCGCTTGAGTAAATCGACCTGCCGATATGCATCCCGCCCACCGACAATCACGATCTCAATGTCCCACTCTCTTGCAAAAGCGATGGCTTCAATAATTTGTTTTTCACTGGAAGCCCGGATAAATAATTTTTTCTCCTTTTTCAAAATCGGAACCAAAGCTTCCAATTGCTGATTGTGCTCCATCGGACGATTGGATGCTTGTTCCAGCATGTACGCCTTGGCTTTTTGCATGACCTCCCGAATCCGATCGGTTTGCTCCTGCGCACGTTTTTGTTGGACAGGTATTGGAAGCGCGAAGCGGGACTCCCGGTAGCGGAGGTTAGGCCAATTCAGATAAACGGCGTCGTCAGCGCGTACGGCGGCATCTTCAAAGTTCCAGGCATCTAGTTGTACCACAGAGGATTGTCCGGAAAAAATCCCACCGCTGGGGGCAATTTGCGCCATCAGAACGCCATTGGAACGTACGGTAGGGGCGATTTTGGAATCGGTATTATAGGCGATCAATGCCCGGGCATTGCTGTTGACTTGTCCAATTTCCCGCTGGTCCCGGGTGGCTCTGACCTGTCCAATTTCGATGAGACCCATATTGTTGTCGATCAGGATCAGGCCGGGATAAACATGCTTACCTTCAAGATCTATCTCACGGGCAGTCTTGTAGGTTTGCTCTAGTTTACCAACCACTGTTATTTTGCCTTGCTCCATCACCAAAAAACCAGTTTTGATTTCACCATTGCCTACGTGAATGGTGCCATTGCGCAGAATGATGGTTTCGCTTTGTGTGGGCCCTGGCGCTGGAACATCCTGTGCCCAAAGGGGGAGGAAAGACAGCCAGAGAAACAAATGTAGAATAAGATATTTCATTGTTGTTGTTAAGGTGTGTAATGGATGATTGGATGAAAAAAGGATGAAGTGACATACCAGCCTTTTTCAGTACCTAAGCGCTTACCATCTCAGATATTCGATTTCTTCATCTTCGCAACCATGGCGCAGGTGTTTTTGGCGGCTGCCAAATGCGCCTTTTTCCGCTCCTTTGTCCTTCATCATTTTATTGACAAGTAGCTGTCGTTCGCGCTGAACTGCTACTTGCATGACGCGGTCTTTCTCCTGATCAAACAAAATCCGTCCATCTACCATGGTATAGCGGGGACGTGCATAAATCGAAAGTGGATGGTGATTCCATAGAACCAGGTCTGCGTCCTTACCAACTTCCAGACTTCCGACATATTCTTCAATGTGCAGGGCTTTCGCAGGATTGAGCGTAACCATTTTCAGGGCATCTTCCTCTGAAACCCCACCATACTTGACTGCCTTGGCGGCTTCTTGATTGAGGCGGCGGGCCATTTCGGCATTGTCAGAATTGATACAGACATTGACGCCCATCATGTTCATCAAAGCTGCATTGTGCGGAATGGCATCAATGACCTCATATTTGTATGCCCACCAGTCCGAAAAAGTTGACCCGGTGGCACCGTGTTTGGCCATTTTATCGGCGACTTTATAGCCTTCCAGAATGTGGGTAAATGTATTGACCTTAAAACCTTCGGATTCGGCCAGCTTCATGAGCATATTGATTTCTGACTGGACATAGGAATGGCAGGTGATAAAGCGTTTTCCTTCCAGAATTTCGACCAGCGTTTCCAGTTGTAGGTCTCGTTTGGGTGGGATAATGGGTTTGCTGAGGCGAATGCGCTCAAAGGCATCCAGTTCTTTTTTGTAGTCCTTGGCAGAACGAAAGGCATCCTGCATCATTTGTTCTACGCCCATGCGGGTTTGCGGATAGCGAATAGAATTGCTGCGGCTGGAGCGTTTGACATTTTCCCCAAGGGCAAATTTGATGAAGCCTGGTGCACGCTTAAACTTCATGTCCTCTGCACTGCCGCCCCAGCGGAGTTTGATGATGGCCGACTGGCCTCCAATGGGATTGGCGGAGCCATGCAGACATTGCGCAGTGGTTACACCTCCCGACAATTGCCGGTAGATGTCAATGTCTTCGGGATCGATGACATCACCGATGCGTACTTCAGAGGTAACCGAATGGGTCCCTTCATTCACCCCCATACTAATGGCGATGTGGGTGTGCTCATCAATGATACCCGGGGTCAGGTGCATACCGCTTCCATCAATTACCTGCGCACCTTCTGGTGCGTTTAGATCCGTCCCGACTGCTTTGATCTTGCCATTTTCAACCAAAACAGCACCTTTTTCAAGAATGCCCTGATCGGTATTGGTCCATACGGTTGCACCCTGAATAAGATAAGTACCCTGTTCCGGCATACTTTGCAAGCCAAAGGCGCCATTGGGATAGCTTTGTTCGGAGACCATTTTCGTACCAGTAGGAATGCGCCCAGGTCGTTTTTTATTGGCTTTATCCTGAAAGACTTTGGTCCGTTTGGCGGAAAAGGGACTGCGTTTACCCGCATCATCTTCTGCATAGCCAATCAACTGCTCGTCTTCATAAATGGCGGATACCTGAATGTATTCACTGTCTTTGCTGATGCTCAGGTCTACCCGATTGTGCTTACCCGTCCAGGTGGTTTTCCAGGCTTCTTTCTCCTTCCTGAGAAAGCTTTCCAGTTTGGGCTTGGCCAGACTGCCACTGATTTCGGTGCGGTAACTTTGGCCATTCAATTCCCAGGTCCAGGTTCCTCGTGGATCCCAGTCCGGCATGCTCTTTAGCTCAAACTGTTTACCGGCTACATAGACCTGATGAATGTTGCTACTCTGGTCAAATACGTTACCAGAAACCACCAGGAAATCAGCTTTTTTCCCTACCTCAAGCGTACCCATTTGATCAGAAACACCCAGAATTCCGGCCGGCGTGGTGGTTAGGGCTGCCAGTGCATCGGCCTCCTTCAAGCCATTCCGGATGGCTTTTCGTAGCATGGCATGAAACTTTTTGGGGTCTTTGGACCAGTAGGTGGTCAGGGCAAAAGGAATGTCTGCGGCTGCCAGTCTGGAGGGATTGGTGGGCGCCTGCTCCCAGGATCTCAGTTGATTGAGATTGATGTCCGCTGCGTCTGCGGCGGTGGTAATCTGGCGGGCAGCTGGAAAATCAATGCCGACGATCAAAGAGGCATTGAGCGCTTTGACGGCATCGATATTCTGGTAGGATTCTCCGCTGGTGAGGTAGACCATTGGGACCGAAAACTCTTTGGAGATTTGGGCTGCCCGCATGGTATTGAGGTAGTCGCCACCTTCCATGATGATGGGTAGTTGGGCATCACGTGCCGCATTCCAGCTTTCCAGGTCCAGATTCCGGCTGAAAGCTTCCTGCTGCGGATTTTTTGCATAAATATCTTCAGCTGCATCATAATGTTGGGCGTCTATCAGGGTTTGCCGAATCAATGCAATGGCCCCCATCAGAGAGTTAGGATAGGCTTGTTTACTGCTGCCTTTTCGGAAGGAAAGGCCTGAGCAGCTCTGAGCAACCAACATTTCTTCTTCAACTTTTCCATCTCCCAAATGAACGAGGGTACCCTGTCCTCGAAAGATTCCATCAATGGGCAAAACATTGGCCGTGGTAAAGCCCAGTTTGCGCATGCTTTCGGCTGCTTTGGGGTCCGTCTTAAAATCTTCCGCAAGGTTCTTGTGAGCTTTCACTGCTTCATTCCAGTGATAGGGGCCTTCCCGTTTGCTTTCGAATTGAGGGGCGCCCCGACGGAAGGAAAAGCGCGGCTCTTTTTGATTGTATTTGGTGGCAGCGTCGATGAAACCGGGATATACCCACATGCCTTTGAGGTCATGTACCACCGCGGCAGAAGGGACGGGAACCTCTTTACCAACCGCTCTGATTAACCCATCTTCAATCAGTAAGGTCGCACCCTCGATCTGTTTGTCTGGAGAGACCACCAGATAGCAATTGGTAAAGGCATGTAGGCTTGGCATGTGATTGCTGAGCTTGACCACCGGTTGGCGTTGCTGTGCACTCAGCGAACTGACCAGGCAACAGCCCAGCCAGAATAGTAAGTAGTGTGGCTTCATTTGTTTGACTTTAACAATAGGAAAGTACAAAAAAGAAAAGAACCTCCTCCAGGTGGAGAAGGTTCTTCATATATATGCCAATCAATGTGAGTTTACTCAATGACAATCGAAGCAGAATGCTGCCATTGTTCACTCTGCAAACGAAGGAGGTATATCCCACTGGGGACTTCTGGCAAAGAGATCAGAGGTTGTGATTGTCTGCTTGCATCAATTTCTTGCGTAAGGATCGTCTGTCCCTGTACATTCACGATCTCCAATGAGAGTTGCTCATTGATTTCGGGTGGGAGTACAATCTGCAAGCGGCCCCCGCGTGAAAGGGGATTGGGATAGATCTCAATGGAACGGGTGATTTGTGCGATGCGGGAAGCATTGTTCTGGGCTTCAATGTTGCCCGCTGCATCAAACAGCAGGAAGTGCACTTCCTCACCAAAGTGTTTCAGCTCAGGATCGCTGCAGTTTTCCTCCTCAATGAAGAACTGTACCCCTGAGCCACTGAGATTCTGGTAGCGGACACTGCTTTGATCGCCCCCGACTTCTGAGCCAATGGTTGCGATCAGGAGTGGATTTGTCCCATAAGTTTGTTGGAATAAAATGGTTTCCCAGCTGTCCCGAACTTTTTTACCCGTATTGACTGCTTCGAATTGTTCTACCCCCGTTCCGGCATGGAGACCGGCCTCCATTGCAATCCAGCTTAGGGTCTCGTTGCTATGGTTGGCATTTACATCATTGAGTTTGAAACGGATTTTGGTGGCGTTGGTCTTTTTCTCATCAAACCGAACTGCGACTGTCTCAGGCTGGTTATCTGTAACTACCTGCCCCAGGGTAACCGGTTCAGAAGCCAGTGTTACCGGGAAAGTGAGATTGGTCCACCCCAAGCCGACACCATCTGTATTCTGCGCAAGGATGGTGGTGCCATTGAGCAGGGTATGGACACCTGATTCGATCACGAGATAAGAAATGGTCTCGCTAACATGAACACCATCCAGACAGTTCCACTCTTCAATCCGTATCTCAAAGCCATTGTTACTGACGTTACGTACCCGAACCGTTGCCTGATCGGTTTCATTGTAAGACGGTACACTGGCAATCACGACTGGATCTAGATACGTATTGTTTAGGCTTACGGTGGTCCAATTATGATCAATACTCAGTCTGCCGACCTCTCCAATGACATTGCCAATTGGGGGAGGGGTGCCTCCCTGCCCATTTAATGGAATGCTGAGAGAGTTGTTGTTGCTATACTCGACGATGAGACTGGCTGTTCTTGCACCATTGCCTGCCGCGGCAAATTGGATGTTCAGGTCATAAGTGGTGTTGGCTGCTAACAGAAAATGATCCTGATAGCCGCTGCTGATGCCAAACTCAGCCGCTTGTGGGCCATTGATCTGAATGTCCCGGATAAAGATTCCCTGGTCTCCATTGGTCGCTTGTAGCTGGAGAATTTGGGTTCCATCGTTGGCAAAATCAAGGCTGACCGGACCACTCAGTTCGCTGGCATCAATCGCTTGTCCGTTTGGATTGTCAGTGCCATAGACTTCCATATTGGTCTGATTGCCTCCCCCTTGATTGGGTGAACCGGACGTAATGTGAATCCCATCTCCACTCACAATGGCCTGGGTACCATGACGGGCGTGATTCATGTCGGCCAGTGGTCGCCATTGTAGGGTAGTGGGGTTAAAGGCTTCGGTGGTTTTGTAAGCCTGCCCATTGCCTTCTCCACCCATGATGACAATCTCTCCCTCAAATGAAACGGTGCCTGAGGCTGCTCGTGGTGTGGGCAGATCCGCTGAAGTCGACAGGGTGGACCAGCTTCCGCTCGTAAAATCATATACGTCCACTTGAGGGATCAAAGGTGCAAACGTGCCACCTGGGCCGCCAGATTGACGACCGCCAATGACGTAGAGTTTGTCTCCCTGCACAACCGCATGGAAGTGATCCCGCTCATGTGGGGCATCTGCGAGACTGGTCCAGGTATTGGCGATTGGGTCGTATACGTCGAACCAGGAGACATAACCGCCATTGTGACCGATGGTATTGCCACCAACGACATAAAATTTATCCTGGTACACAACCGTACCCGCTCCGCCACGGCGGCGGGCGACTGGAATTTCTGGTCCTTCTATCCAGACATCAGCTGCCGGATCATACATATGAATGTTTGATTCAGGCGTTTCATTGGGGAAGCCATTGTCTTCAAACGCACAAACAACCCAAATCAATCCTTGCCAGGTGGTGGCCTGAAAATGATTAAAATCTTTGGGGGCAGAAGCAGCCGTTGACCAGGTATTGGTGGTGTAATCATAGACCTCCAGGGTTCGTGGACTTTCACGACCACCAAACAGGTAAAAGCGATCGCCTGCCTGTACCAAAGAGTTTTCATGACGCGGAATATGCTCAGTTGCATTGCTGATGCTGGTCCAGACCGGGCCAGTTGGTGGAACAATCACGTCAACCGAAATCTGATCGTTGACCGGGATCTCGGTATTGTCAGCCAAAACCAGACGCAGCTCTATTTGATGTGAACCAGCTGTCAATCCGTTCAGTGAAATCGGACTGCTTGCAAAATGTGCGCCTGCCAATTGGCCATCTACATAATAGTTGATGTAGTCTCCGGCGGGGGCGGGATTCCAATTGGTTAGGGTAAAACTGACATCCAGATCTGGTGTGACACTTGCATTTTCGGCGGGATCGGTGATGCTAATAGCAGGGATGGTGCCACTACACCCACAGTTCCCGTCGGTCAGATCATTATACGTATCGTTTTGTCCATCATCACAGACCAATCCTGCCGGTGGACAGGAAAGCACCCGAATGATTTCGATGCCTGAGATCAGAGGATTTTCGACGATGTGGGTAAAATCAATGTTGATCAGTGCGTCAGGTGTATTGACCGGAACATCAAAGGCAACCGCAGTTTTGTGGCCAAAAGTAGCCGTCAGGTCCAGATTGGTCAATGCTGGAATGACATTCCCATCTACCTGAACCGAAAAGATTCGAGATCCAGGGGTTGAGGTACCACTGTAGGCATCTCTGAAGAAAAGTCGAACGACATAATCACCCGGCGTACCAAGGTCAAAGCTATACTGCATTTCTGGTGCCCCTGGTGGGTCCCATCTTTCGGTGCTGAATATGCTGAACGGGGTTTGGTTTTGTATGGCTGCTGATACATTTGCATCCCAGGCCGTGGCGGTTCCGCCAGTAACATTGCCTGTATTGACGGAAAAGCTGCTGGCATTGATGTCGCTGACCCAATTGGGCCCACCATCAATGGCAGCGATGTCGCCCCCACCGGCATTGACCCGAAAGACAATGTTGCCATTGGCCGGTACAGGCTCTTTGACAATTACGCCGATGGCGTCCAGGACACCGATTTCGCTGTTGTCAGCCTGGGCCAGCCGCAGTTCAATCTGATGGGGGCCACTGCTCAGGCCATTGAGGAGAATTGGACTGAGGCTGAAATGGCTGCCAGCACTTTGTCCATCGAGATAATAATTGATGTGATCCCCACCCGTTTGAATATCCCAGTTGTTGACGGCAAAGCTGACCGCCACGTCCGTGGTTACGGAGTCGCCATCCAATGGACTGCTAATACTCAAAGTCGGAATACTGCCCGCACACCCACAATTGCCATCAGTCAGATCATTGAAAGTTGCCGGATCATTATCATCGCAGCTCAGGCCTGCTGGCTGGCAGTTGCCTTCCAGAATTTCAATGCCACAGATCAGTGGATTTTGTACATAATGAATGAATTCAATGTCGATCAGATTATCGGTGGTGGTCAGCGGAACTTCGAAATAGGTGGCCACTTTGTGCCCATAATCAGCTGACAGATCGATGTCTACCAGCTCCGGAAAGCTGTTGCCATCAACTGTAACCGTGAAGATCCGGGTACCTGGATTGATGGTGCCACTCCATCCGTTTCGCATATAAAGACGAACCAGATAGTCCCCGGGCTGCCCGACATTGAAGGTGTATTTCATCTCCGGCGCACTTTCAGAATCCCATCTTTCAGTATCGAAAATGGAGAAAGGCGTTCGGTTTTGGATGTCTGAGGGTACACCACCAGTCCAGAAATTGGCGGCAAAAGTGGCAGGATTTCCGGTGTTAAAGCTGAATTGATGAGTGGCCTGGGTGGCACCTATGTCACTGATCCAATCCAATCCCCCGTCAATGGCCGGGATGGTTGGACCGGCACAGTTTACCCGGAATCGCACGACCTGGCCCGCACCCAGGTTTTTCTCCCTCACATTCAGAAAATCCCAATTTGACGCAAAGCCATCATCCTGATCGGCTGTCCCAATCATACCAACGGCCAGCGGATCGGTATTGCTTTGGACTGCATTCAGGACCGCACCACCCAGAGAAAAAGGACCTCCCAGATTGATCTGGGTGTTGCCATCGTCCAATGAGTATGCCGCCTGAGCCGTTCCGTTGAGTGGATCAATGATGAAGAAAAGATCCAGATTGGCAGGAATGGTCCCGATATTGGCGGAAGGTAAATTGCCAAGCGGGATGCCATTGTTTTCCCCTTCCACTGTCAGCATATTTCCACTCAGAGTAATTTTGACGTAATCATCCTGAAAGCCATTGCCAATAAAGACACCCTGTGATTCGGTCGCAGAGTGCGTGTGAAATGGTGGGAGCATGCGCCCAGAGACCACAAACGTATCGGTACTGGCATCGACATTGACACCGTATTGATAGCCTTTCGCCTGGTCATCGGTGGTCGCATCTCCAGTGGTATGATATATGGTCATGCCACCCACAGCACCACCATAAATGTCGTCTGTATCGGTACTGGATGCCGCCGGATCGTCGAGCCAATTGAGATAATTGGGATTCGCTGCGCCATTGTTCATCAAACCGGTGAGTCCAAGTCCCTGGTATCCCATCAGATTGAGTTGGTCTGAGAACAGCTCATTGATGACAGGAAGGCTGAATGGGACGCCCATTTGAAAAGGATCATTTTGGTCAAATATGCCGTCAGCATCATCATCGAGGTCATTCAGGTCGGAGACTTTGTCTCCGTCAAAGTCACTGGGTTGAGAAGAGGCTGAGCACAAATCTGTGCCATTGTCAAGCTCATCCTGATTGCTGAAACCATCGCTGTCATTGTCAGCGTTTGCGCTGTAGCCAGGATCACCGGGGAGAATGCAGATGACCGGTGCGTCGGGTTCAAAAACTTTGATTTGATTGTTGAAGGTTGCAACCCAGATGGTACCTGGAAAGGGGGCATTGTCTCCATTGCAGCTCACCCCCAATGCATTGCCTCCAATGGCACTGATCCAGTTTTCCTGATAGGCATTGACGCTTCCATCCGGATTTAAAATGATGCGGTGCAAATTGCCGCCACCATTGCGGCCAACAATCAAATTGCCCTTCAACTGTCCGCCAAAGGCGGTGGCGGTATACTCATCAATGCCGTTTGAGTTATTTTGCCAAATCAACACATTGGCATCATTGGGACCGTCGGGATTATTTTTACTGGGGATGCGGTAATCACCTTCAACGACATTCGCACTTGAAACCGGGACTGGTGGCCAGTCAACCGGTAGAGATTGGGTGCTGAAGTTTGGATCAGTGAGAGGCAAAATCTGGGTTCTGAACCAGTCGTCTGAGAAACCATTGCCATTGCTGTCCCCTGGGTCGGAAGAGTGGGTCCCTCTGGTAAAAAGACCTGCCCCAGATGGATTGGCGCGAACCGGATTGGGATGCCCTCCATAAAAGCTGCCGAAGGTATAATTCTGGATATCGGTGGTGATCAGGGTTAAATGATCTTTGTTGTCTACCTGATCTTCTCCATTGTCAGAACTTGTGCTGCCCGGTTCGCCTGGACGGTAATTGTTGGTAACAGTTCCTCCCAAACCTTCATTTTCAGGATAACCACCCCAACCGCCATTGGCACCATTGTCTGTGACATAGACCGCGCCGGATTCTGTGATGACCAGATCATAGGTGTTGCGGTAGCCCGGAGAGAACATCTTAACGGGACCGTTGGGGATGAGTTTTGCTTGATTTAAGCCATCATTGCCGCCCCAGGGATCATTTTGATCTATCCCATCATAGCCCGGTGCGTTTGGATCACTGATACCGTTGGCATTGGGACGGGTCGGATCATCGAGGGTCGGCAGGTCGTAGACATACTCACGTCCGCTGACCGGATCAATCAGGATCGGCAGTGCGTTGAGTGCATTCAGGTCAATGGCCAGAACTGCAGCTGAAAGCGCATATTCTGTGATCCAGGCAAAATTGGTGGAGGGGGAACCAGCATTGGTATGTCCACCCTGAGAAAGTAACAAATAAGGATTGCCACCAATCATAACGTACTCCAATCCATGACTGGCGTGGTTTTCTTCTGAACGTGGTAAGCCTCTGACCAAATCAACGGTCTCCCAGCTACTGCCATTCCAACTGATGCGGGTAATGACGCCGGAATTGGTGTCTAGGTTTTTATCGCCACTGGGACCACCAATGCGGGAATCGCTGGAGGAGGCATAAATCACTGGATTGCTTGCTGTACCTGCGACATAGATCGAAGTCGCTTCGCGATTGTTGTTGCCATCAGAACTGCCGTCGTCATTGTGGTTGGGAATGTTTTTAACCGTACCAATGGTCTCAGCGGCTGTGACCTGATAGTTATTGGCGGCCAGTTTTTGGATTTGCAGCGCAAAAATGTTTCCGTACCGTTCAACAACATACAAACGTCCATCGGGGCCGAATTGCAGGAAAGTAGACGAACCCACATTCACCAGGCCATTGAGGTTAAGGTTGCTGTTGGAAAAGGAAATGTTTTGTGCTGATACAGAGGAAGCGATGCACAAGAGTGTGATCAATAGCAGTTTTCCTGCATAAGACAGGATAGGATGTCGTTTCCCTTGATGGTGGGAAAGATGGTCAGTTGCCATGGAAATACAGAATTAGGAAGTCGTACCGAACAATATGACGGATGACCAGAACATTTTCCAGTCATCCAATCATTTCTAAAAATCGTACTTTTCTTCCTAACCTGTGACTGCTTGTGTCCAGATGGTCAAAAAAATGATTTTAATGGTCGCCTGATGAGAAAGCAGAATCAACGCTTATTGATTCTGATACCCTCTGGAATGAAGTCAAGTTTGTTGAAATGGCTGATTTTGGGATTGCTGCGAAGGAAAGCTTTGTGGTCAGCCCGCCATCCGAGAAGTTCGGGTAGCCTTTGTGTGGCCGTGCGGTCCCGGTAAAGGTTTTTTGCTGGTCCAGGGTTGGCAGCCATCCAGCGAAGATTTTTCTGGAGGCAAATCATCGCCTCCGGATGGTTGGCCATCCAGGCGCGGTCATTAAAGACAGTGGCCGCTAATTGTGGATGATCATACAACCAAACAAGATTGCCAAATAAACCTTTTACCAATTCTGGATTGCTCAACAGATATGATTTGTCGGCTTGTGCCAAAAGAGGGTATTCACTTGCGAGTTTCCGTAAGTTTTTTCTCTGCTCATTGAAGAAATATATATTCTCAGAGCGTTGACGGGTATTGATTTCATTAAAGCTGAGCTTTCCATCCCGATTCTGGTCAGTCAATTGATAATGACGATCAACCAGGAAATACACAAACTCCTGTGGGAATTGATTGAGTTCGTCCCGATCCAGCAACGCATCATTGTTGGCATCGGCAATCAGAAAACGTTCTTCCAAAAACCAGGTGCTCATGGCCCGGTCAGATAAGCTTTGCTGTGCTGCTAAGAATTGACAGGAGAAGAGGATGACAAGTGTTAAAAAATATTGAGTCAGGTGCATAAACGACGTTGCTGTAAAATGTCGCAACCACATAGTGGCGACAGAATGCGAAATATACGATAGTAGATTGGGAAGAACGGCCAGAAACGGCTTCTGTGTTATAATTAACGAGCTTTTGTTCAGTTTCTGATCCTAAGGGAGGCAGAAAAATCCTCAACCGGAAAAAATCATGAATGAATGGTCCGGATGGGATTGTCAAAAGAAGATTTCGGTGGCTGATAGGTTCTGATGCTTGTATATTTTTGTTGCTTGGGTGATACGGAATAAAAAATTTATATAAAGACCACTGTAATGAAATTGCATATTTATGTAATAAATAGAATTTGTATTTTGTGGAAATATAACATATTTGAAATTAAGTAACTGATTAATAGGTACTTATGTAATGATTGTCTCGTGGCTCGTTTGCGTTTGGTTGATGGGTAGATTGAATTGTTGTCCAAGGTGATGTCTTATACTTTTGTTTTGTCTACCCGTTACTAGCAACCCAAGCTGGTATGTTCTGATCTAACCGGATCTCCCCGTCTGGTTCCGTTGTGTTGCAAACTGTCATCATTCTGATTCGACAGAGCAGAACCTTTTTATGTCAACATTATGCTTCAGCTACCAGCTGTCAGGAAATCTCTATGCCCTTACTTTTCTGCACTTTCTTTTCTATTCATCAGTTTCTTTTTCAGTCCCAAGATCATTGCCCAGCCGATTGAGGCGTGGTTTACACCGGAAGAAATGGAAACCGGAGACGAGGTCAACCTCCATGTCAATTATGGCAATGCGAGTTTGCCGGTCAGCGATGTGACAGAAATTCAGCTTGTCATTGGCTATGAAGGCTTTGCCATCACCAACCAGCCTACTCCAAACACAGGGGGAGGGTGGTTTTGTGCAGACGGCAACTGCAATACGCTCATGTCGGTCAATGACGATCTGAAGGAAATTTATATTGGTATGACCCGTACAGATGCGGTCCCCCAATCCGGACATGGATTTTTGATGAAGGGCGGAGGAATGATTGTGGAAGTAATTGAAATATTGAAAAATGGTCCACAAACACGTACCTGGTTGAAGGACATCCAGGTGAAAACAGCCCCTATAGCAGCCATCGCAGTGCAGTATATACCTTATCAGGGTTTACAGATTCAGGCTGATGATCCGGGTACGCATTCTATCAGCATTCTCAATCTTTCCGGTCAGATTATCGGTGGAGGTAAGGGCCAGCGTTTTACTTATGCCGGTCCCCTCAGTCAGGGACAGATTATCTTGATCCGTGTATTGGGGCAAAAAGGCATCAGACAACGCAAAGTGATGATCAGATACTGAGGCCTGGCAGAGCCAGAATCTTGTCATGAAACCAATCAGGCTGATCGATTCGTTCAGTCTGTTTGATTTGTTTGAGCAGATTGACTTTGTCCTTTTCTCCAAAGGCATTGACCAATTTTTTAAAAAACTGCGCTGTCCGTAAATAAAAGCTTTTCTGGCTGTGGGAAATACGGCTTTGAGAGCGGAGGAAACGGATATAATGTTCAATCTGAGAATTGAGCCAGACAAGATCCTGTTGCTTTTGTTCGTAATGGGAAAAGAGCAGGTATTGGCGTGCTTGTACCTTTTCCAGAGGAAGAGAAAAATGCGTCTGGGAAAGAAGGTGGATCACCTCGGCATATCTACCCGCTTCAAAAAGATACCGACCCTTGAGGAGGGGATAAACAGATTCCCGAAACTCAGGCGCCAATTCCATCTTATACTCCTCAAGATTTTGTTTGGCTGCATCAAAATCCTTGATCCGGAGACTCAGGACCACAATGTTTTTGTAGACCGCAGGTGGCACATAGCCATCGACCAGCAGAATGCCAGTCTCAATGGCCCAACGATACAGTTTGACGGTTTCCCGGGCTATGTTGCTGTCTTGACTTTGGTTGAGCCGGATGCTGTAGTTGCCAATGAGCATAGACCAGATTCTCTGGACTTCTTCAACCGGAATTCCCGGATCTTCCAGGGCTTCCAGCAATTGATTTATGTTTTCAGAGGTTTCGCCCTGCCCAATATTCTGGTACAACATGCGGTACAAACGTAGGAAAGGCCATTGCTGGTAGACCGGGTGATCCTGGATCAGATCGATGGTTTCTGGTACCAATGCTTCTTCGAGCTGGAGTCCCTCGCGGTGCATCAAATTGATGCTATTGGCGGCCAGGAACATCTTCTCATGTATCCACCAATGGTCAAACGCATAATAGATACGCTGCTCAAGGGTGTTTACGTGTTCAAAAATATCATCAAAAGCAGTCCGGGTCTTACCATCTTTTCGATTATGCAGTACTTCAAAACGTTGGCGAAGCTGTTCTACTTTGTACACATGTCTGAAATAATCAGCATCCCGAAAAGCTTCCTTTTCGAATTGGGCACTTAATTTGCGTAAATACTTGAGAAACAGTTCCGGTCTTTGGCGTTGATTGATCTCCTGCAATAAATGATAATCCCGTAGCGCACGGTCCTCTCGAAAAGCTTTTACTGCTAAAAACTCCTCCA
>JBCBZF010000942.1:0-2907 GCA_039815525.1 Bacteroidota bacterium
GATACACAGAGGTGTCAAACCGAAACAACCTGGCAGCACGATGAGGAAGTGCTTTTCGATGCTCTTCCAAAGGAATCAGCAGGTTCATACGCAGGATTTTCCGACGAAAGTTTGATTTGTCCAGTTTGACTGAGAGAATGGCTTCATACAATCCTTGAAGATCAGACAGCGTAAATTT
This sequence comes from Bacteroidota bacterium, assembly GCA_039815525.1. Lineage (GTDB taxonomy): Bacteria > Bacteroidota > Bacteroidia > J057 > J057 > JBCAWW01. Next base: position 179 of record JBCBZF010000942.1, read on the forward strand.
TTCAGGTAGCAACTCAAATCCCACCGGTTGATTCCGGATGTCTTTTTGTAGGCGCTGTAGTCCTTTTTCTGCGATTTGATTGTGGTCATAGGCCAGAGGAGGGATATCTGGAAAAGGAAACCATTTTACTTTCTGACTGGTTGGTCCCAGGCTGAGTTCATAATCTTCCGGTCGGATGAGGGCATAGTATGCAACTGTAATCCGCCTTTCATCCGGAAATCGATCCAGGGCATCAAAGGTGTGCAACTGTTCCAGAAAAACGTCCTTGATCCCTGTCAGTCTTTGCAGGGTCTGATGGGCTGTCTGCTGAGTGGTTTCAGAGACATTTGCAAAACCGCCTGGCAGTTTCCATTGCCCTTTGGCGTGGTCGACCGAGGGGGTTTGGAGCAGAATGTGTAATTGAGAGCGGGAAAAACCAAATACAACACAATCAATGGTCAATGTCAAAGAATAATTCGGCTGAGGCATGAAGGCTAATAGACGATGGCAGGAAAATCATTTCACCCGATAATACACAATCTCGTTAATTTTCACACATATCCACTCTGATTCATTTGAGAATCAGGAAGATGAGGTCAGACAGGAAGGAATGCTTATAACCAATTGCGGCATAAAATTGTCAATAGAAGAGCATTTTTCGGCAAAAAAAGCTGATTTTCAGGGAGTTGGTTGGGGCTTTTTGCTATCTTGCATTTGGAATGGAAAACAGCCAGCAAAGTCTTCAGGCTGAGTACATAAAGGAAACATCAGCTAAGACCTTTCAATCTGGAAGGCTCAGTGCCCTTATTGGTATTCCTGTGCTTGGTTTATTCATGGCCCAGGATGCCCTGGTGCTCGGACTCCCCGACGCTTGGATTTGGCGGGTAGTCGGCATCATTCCTTTGTTCGCATTTTTATTCCTTTCTTTCTGGATCCCAGATCGGAAAACCGATTGGGCGATCCCTTTTAATGCGCTGATCCTGTTTGGGATCTTGCTGATGATGGCTGGTTTATGCTATCAGGTATTTAGTAGCCCGATCACGAGTTTGCTACACCGTAGTGCCGTGATTGCCGGACTCTTAACTGTGATGGTTGCTTGTTTGATTATCGCTTCAGGCGCCCGTCCTCAATTGACCTGGATGGTTCCTGGTATACTGGCGGTTTTGAGTATTGCCCTGTATCTCGAAGGCAATCAGACTGAAGATACATGGAGTTTTTTATCCAATGCATACATCATCGGAATCCTGGTGGTGGTTTTCTCCCGCCTGCAGGAACGGACGGTTTTTCGGGAATTTTCCAATCGTTACCAACTGGCGCGACAAGAAGTGATTCTTGCTCAACAAAAATCGGCATTAGAACGAGCGAATTCTGAACTGGAAGCCTACAATTACACTGTAACCCATGACCTGCGGAATCCCCTAAGAGGTGTAATTGGTTCGGCAACGCTTCTGATGCGGCGACACAAGGACGAGATGTCAGAAGATGGCCAAAAATGGCTCGCCCAGATCATGTCAAATGCAAGCCGAATGAATGAACTGATCAATGATATTCTTCGGTTTGCCAAATTGGAGCGAGAGGTCATTGAAGGGGTCTCAATCGATATGACAAATCTATTTCGGGATGCCTATCACGACATTGTGGAAGAGGCGGACCGAAAAGCCATCCAGATGAATATTCATCCGATGCGTCCGGCCCTGGCCGATGCCTCCCTGATTCAGCAAGTGGCGAACAATCTCTTGTCGAATGCCATTAAATTTAGCAGCAAAAGTGAGCAACCGAAAATTGAGGTGTCGGGCATTACATTTGATGACGGTACGTATGCCTACATGGTCAGGGACAATGGCATCGGTTTTGATCCCCAGGATTCAGAGAAATTGTTCACTTTTTTCAAGCGTTTGCACAGCCAGCATGATTATTCTGGTACCGGTGTTGGCTTGGCATTTGTGAAACGGATATTAGAGCGGCACAATGGAAAGATCTGGGCAGACTCCAAACCCGGTCAAGGTGCCAGCTTCTATTTTACGCTCCCCGCAGCAGATAATCAGCCAGTTACGACAGCTCACCCAATAGCTGATTCTTAATTTGCGAACCTTATTATTCTTTTCACGTAAAATATTGGGCTAAGAAAATGCCCGAATGGTGTTTTCTAAACAAAAATCAGTATTTATACTGACATAATTCCCGAATTCATTTCGGAAATTAACCATTAGGAGTGGAAAAGTGTACGCCCACAACTCTCAAATTCCACTCAGACCCGCACTACCCACATCGTTCTTTCCGACAATTTATTGCTCTTCATTTCATCCAGGAAAGATGAAAACACAACCCAAACAAACTACTTCTTCCAAAGGGAGCGGCTCATACCTGCTCGAAGATTTTTCCGGCCATGAAGTCGAACTTAAGCGGCTGCAACGACAAGCGAATCTTCTTCCTGACATCGAGAAAAATGCCCTGATTCGTCAGGGCCTCAAGCCAGATCATGATGTCCTGGACCTTGCTTGTGGACCGGGCTTAACGTCATGTATGATTGACTCCTGCCTCACCACGGGTTCGGTCATTGGTGTGGATTATGACGCCAATATGATTCGTGCTGCCAAAGCAATTTCATTAGAGCGCGGCCATGATATTCATTTTTCACAGGGCGATGTTTATCAGTTGCCGGAGGAAATGAATGAAAGCTTCGATTTTGTTTACTGTCGCTTTTTGTTTCAGCATCTACAAAATCCGGAGAAAGCCCTGCAATCTATCTA
>JBCBZF010000230.1:0-7675 GCA_039815525.1 Bacteroidota bacterium
CTTCCACTTTGCCCCAACATGTCCGCGAGAAGCTCTATGAATATGCACTGAGAATTACCCGTCACGTTGAATACAACAATGCCGGAACCGTCGAATTCCTGGTAGAAGGGGAAGACATCTACTTCATTGAAGTGAATCCTCGGGTACAGGTGGAACACACCGTAACTGAGGAAGTGACAGGGATCGACATCGTTCGGTCCCAGATTCTGATTGCTGCTGGAAGTGCCCTGGATGATCCACAGATCCTGATTACCAAACAGGAAGATGTCCAATGCAATGGATTTGCTGTGCAATGCCGGATTACCACCGAAGATCCGGTCAATGATTTTAAGCCAGACTATGGCCGTATCATTGCCTACCGCAATGCCGGCGGCTTTGGCATCCGATTGGATGAGGGGAATTCCTATCCCGGGGTGAGTATTTCACCTTTCTTTGATTCGATGCTGGTTAAAGTGACGGCCTGGGGGCGTACACTCAAGGGAGCCACCCAGCGTGCGCACCGCAGCCTGCGCGAATTCCGGGTACGTGGTGTCAAAACCAACATTGGCTTTCTGCTGAATGTATTGACCAATGACGAATTTCAGGCCGGAGATGCGACGGTTCGTTTTATTCCGGATCATCCGGAACTACTGGCCAGCCCCCGCTGGCGGGATCGGGCCACCAAAACGGTACGCTATCTGGCCAATGTTATGGTCAACGGTAATTCGGATGTTCGCTTTGTAGATCCAGACCGGAGCTTTCGGACCCCGGTGGTCCCTGCATTTGATGCATCTGCTCCGGTTCCGGCCGGGAGCAAAACCCGCTTGGAGGCAATGGGCCGCGATGCTTTTTTGAAAGATCTACGGGCACGAAAAGAAATTCAATATACAGATACCACCTTCCGGGATGCACACCAATCGCTCTTTGCGACCCGGATGCGTACCGTGGATATGCTGAAAGTAGCAGAAAGCTTTGCCCGCCATCATCCCGAATTGTTCTCGATGGAAGTATGGGGCGGTGCGACCTTCGATGTTTGTATGCGCTTTCTGAAAGAGAACCCCTGGCGACGCCTGCAACGATTCCGGGAGAAAATCCCCAATATTTTGCTGCAAATGTTGTTGCGTGGCTCTAATGCGGTTGGCTACAAAGCCTATCCCGATAATTTGGTCCAAAAGTTTATCGTAGAAGCGGCTGAAACAGGCATTGATGTTTTTCGGATTTTTGATTCTCTCAACTGGCTGGAGGCGATGAAAGTGAGCATCCGAACGGTTAGAGAAGAGACCAATTCGATTGCAGAGGCTTGTATTTGCTACACTGGCGATATCACTGATCCCAGCCGAACCAAATACAATCTTCAGTACTACATTGACCTTGCGCGTCGCCTGGAGGATGAAGGGGCACACATGCTGGCCATTAAAGACATGGCCGGTCTGTTGAAGCCATATGCCGCTGAGGTGTTGGTGGGCAGTCTGCGAGAAAATATTTCCCTGCCCATTCACCTGCATACCCATGACACTTCTTCTAACCAGACCACGACCTACCTCAAAGCCATTGAAGCCGGGGTAGATGTCGTTGATCTCGCCATCAGTGCCATGTCTGGTCTGACTTCGCAACCCAATTTCAATTCGCTGGTGGCCCTGATGAAAGGACATGAGCGTGAGTTGCCGGTTGATCTGGACAGTCTCAATCACTTCAACAATTATTGGGAGGTGGTACGTGGGTATTACTATCCTTTTGAATCTGAATTGCGGGCAGGAACGGCAGAAGTCTATACCCACGAAATTCCTGGCGGACAATACAGCAATCTATTGCCCCAGGCCCGTTCACTGGGGCTGGAGGACAAATTTGAGACCGTCAAGACCAATTATGCCATTGTCAACCAGATGTTTGGGGATATCGTCAAAGTTACGCCTTCCTCGAAGGTCGTTGGCGACATGGCTTTGTACATGACCTCCAATAACCTGACCGAACAGGATGTGATGGAACGGGGAGATCAGATTGATTTTCCTGATTCAGTGAAAAATTTCTTCCGGGGCGATCTGGGACAACCTTATCAGGGCTTTCCCCAAAAGTTGCAGAAAATTATCCTGAAGAACGAAGAACCTTATATCGAACGTCCCAATGCACACCTGGCTCCGGTAGATTTTGAGACTGAATTCGCTTCTTTTCAAGAAGAGTTTGATGACTTTCGGATGACCTTTCTGGATTTCCTTTCCTATAAGCTCTATCCGAAAGTATTCACCGATTATTACAATCACCTACAGGAATATGATGAGGTAGGAAAGTTGCCGACGCCTGCCTTCTTTTTTCCACTCCAACCCAATGAAGAGATTCAGGTTGATATCCAGAGTGGGAAGTCGCTTCTGATCCAGTTTCTGTTTATGTCTGAGGCGAATGAGGACGGTGTGCGGACAGTTTTCTTTAAGGTAAATGGCCAAACCCGCTCGGTTGAAATCCGGGACGAATCAGCCTCCAGCAGTCGGACGATCAATCGCAAAGCCAGCCAGGCACATGAGGTTGGGAGCCCGCTTCAGGGGCGCTTGACCAAGATATTCGTGAAGGCAGGTGATGAAATTGAAAAGAATCAACCACTTTTTGTGATTGAGGCAATGAAAATGGAGTCAACCATCACTGCCAGTCAGGCCGGAAAAGTGCAGGCGGTCCATCTGACTGAGGCCGCCATGGTCGAACAGGACGATCTGGTGGTGGAGTTGGTGCCCTAACATGAATTGATCAGGAGATAATTAAATGGTTCGCCATTTCCAGATCACCACAGATGATCATTCAAAGTTCACGATAAAAGCCAACACTTGACTAAACAACTGGCTAATGGCAGTGGCATGGGTGGTGTTTTCTGGTACGTAAACATTGGTCAAACCGGCAGTGTATCGAATTTCCGGAGAAAGCTTGATGCGATCACCATATAAATTGATGCCGCCTCCAATGACCAGACTGAAGTCTTGTTTTTTGATTTTGAGCAAATCCGGGTCGTCAAGTACTTTTTTATTGCTGTTGAGATTGAGCCCTACTTGTGCTCCCAGATTCACAAAGATCCGGCTACGTTTATAGTACTTGGTTTTAAACTGAACCATAAACGGCATGTTGAAGTAGGCTGCCTCAATTTTGCGGATAACCGGTTGGGGAGAATCGTCGAAAAAGTAGTCGAAATCTCGTTGCTCCAATGAAACAGAGGGAATAAACCGCAGACTGACCTGATCGTGGAGATTGTAGTTGGTGATCATGCCGAGCGTCATGCCCACTTTGGGAATCATGTTGATTTGCTCCAGACAAATACCGTCTTCACAGATCTGAATCTGATCCTTCAAGTTGTAACGATTCTGGTTCAATCCCATCTGAAAGCCGAGATTGAATCGCTTGAAGTCGAAGGGATGGGTCCCATAACTCTGGGCAAATACACCCTGAGCACTCATGCAGAGCATGATAAGGCAGAAAACCGTTGTGGGGAAGAGACCGTTTCTTTTCATCGCAAATTTCACCTACCTGAAAGTTTGAAGGTTCAAATAATCAAATTCTCCTGAGTAATCCGCTGCAAACTTGCGGATTTCAATACATTGATTCAATGTAGAGAACAGTTTTTCCCTCTGAACAATAGAATCGCTCAAAACCAGTTTGGCGTTGCCGAAGGATGTTCAGAGCAGAAAAAAAGGGTAGAATATTGCGATGCGAAGGTCTATTTTTCGAGTAAATACATAGAGCAGATCCCAAAAGTCAGCGGATGATAGCTCGCTTTGCTGAAACCTACTTCCTCACAAATTGACACAAATTCCTTGCCATTTGGGAAGGCTTTGACCGATTCAGGCAAATAGGTGTAAGCTGCATTGTCCCCAGAGATCAGCTTTCCAATAGCAGGCGTGATGACCTTGAAGTGCAACTGGAACATCTGTTTGAGCGGAAAACGCGTCGGAAAAGATGGTTCTAAAATCGCCACGCCACCACCGGGGCGCAGAACTCTGCGAATCTCGGTCAGGCCTTTGCGCAGATTCTCGAAGTTCCGTACGCCAAATCCGACCGTAACTGCATCAACTGAGTCGGTGTCGAGTTTGAGGTCTTCGGAGTCTCCGATCCGCATATCGATCAACTGATCGAGGCTGCGTTTTTTCATCTTCTCCCGTCCAATGCGCAGCATTTCCGGCGAGATATCAATGCCAATGATCTGTTCAGGATTGAGTTTACGTGCCTCAATGGCAAAATCACCCGTACCTGTTGCTATATCAACGATGGTTTTGGGCTGATATTTTGCCAGCATCTTAACTGCCTTCCTGCGCCAGCTGATGTCGATGCCAAATGACAAAGCCCGGTTGAGCAAATCATAGCTCGGGGCAATGTTGTCAAACATCTCGGTTACCTGTTCCTTTTTGGAAGCGTCGGGTTGCTGATATGGCGTTACTTGGCTCAATGCAATGTTTATTTATGGTGATACGCAGGCTGTGAAGCTTTGGATCTGCGTTTGACCGAAAAACGGATGCAAAGATACAAACTTCTTGTTTCCATTTTCCCTCCCTACCTTTGTAGCATGGAGATCAAAAGCGCAACTTTCGTCAAAAGCAGCACCAAATTATCACAACTTCCTCCTCCTAACCTTCCGGAGTATGGATTTGTTGGGCGTTCCAATGTGGGAAAGTCCTCTTTGATTAACATGCTGTGTGAGCGAAAGTCCCTGGCCAAAACCAGTAGCACCCCGGGTAAGACCCAATTGCTCAATCATTTTCTGATCAATGAGAATTGGTATCTGGTCGATTTGCCGGGTTATGGCTACGCGAAAGTGTCCAAAAAAATTCGTTCGGGCTTCGTAGGCATGATCAGCGAGTACGTCTGCATGCGCAAAAACCTGTTGAATCTGTTTGTGCTGGTGGACAGTCGGATCAAACCGCAACAAATTGATTTGGAGTTCATGGCGTTTTTGGGAGAAAATGGCATTCCTTTTACCATTGTCTTTACCAAAACAGACAAACTCACCCAAAAAGATTTCAGCGCCAATACAAAAGCCTATAAAAAAGCCCTGCTGCAAACCTGGGAAGAACTGCCACCAATGATTTATTCCTCTGCAATAAAGGGGAGGGGCCGGAAAGAGATTTTGGACCTGATTGCGTCAGTGAATCCATTGTTTAAAAAGCCTGTTTAAATCTTCAAATCGCCATCCCCAGCTGCACGCCGGGCATCAAAATCCAACGAATCGGATCGTAAAACTTTCCGGGGCGGGGATCAGTTTCAAATTGTACATAGAGTCCACCCTGAAAAAACCATTTGCTTTCGGGCGGCTGATAGCGATAAGCGCCGCCAAGAATGTAGTACAGAAACCAATCCTGATTGGGGAGTTCAGGATTGTAGACTTCGGCGGTCAATCCGGCACTGGCGACAAAATGATGATCCATTTTACCACCAATGAACAGCAGAGCGGCCGGAAAAGACATTCCGCCTTTTTCACCGCCCCAGCCAACCTGGATACCCCAGATGCCCTGTGGGCTTTGCCAGCCGAGATAGGTGAAATCAAAAGAAGCGAGTCTGGCGTGTCCGCCTAACTGCAACGAGAGATAGGATGCCTTCTCTAATTGAGCCTGAAGGACCAGTGGAATACTCAGCAAAAACAGAAGGCAACATGATTTCATTCTGATAAGTTATGCTTTTTATTCGAACCCCTTAGTGGAGGGTGTTTTCCGCTTTGGTTTTTTATTGAATGGATCATTGAACGAAATCCCTCCCTGTAAATCTGATTTTTATTTTCCCTTAACCAATATCACCTCAACATGTACCGTATTTACTTTCTTATTTTTCTAACTGTGGTCGGACTGCAGCCAGATCTATTTGGCCAGACCACCGTTAGTTTTTCACCCAGCAAGGACAATTCGATCTTTTCGAATCAGCCCAACAACGCTGCTGGTACCGGCTATCTGTATTCAGGTAGTATCGCCAATGGTAGCCCCCGTCGGGCGTTGTTGGCCTTTGATTTATCCTCGATTCCGGCTGGTGTAGCAGTTCAAAGTGCAACGCTGACTTTCTCTGTCAATCGTGCTGGTCCCAGTTCGGGCAATGATTTGTATCGTCTGTATCGGGTTACGACCGATTGGGGCGAGGGAAGTTCACTGCCCACGGGCGCGGGGGGAAACGGAACCGCCGCAATCGCGCCCGACGCAACCTGGAACGCAGCGATGTTCAATTCCACCAACTGGACCACGCCAGGTGGTGATTTTGTGTCCTTGGCCACTGACTCAGCCATTTTCGCACCCGGAACCGGTACCCGTAGCTTTCCCAGTTCCCTTAGCCTGGTCGATGATGTCGAAAATTGGATTGATGGCCTCAATCCCAACTTTGGCTGGATACTGATTGGCAATGAATCCGCCAACCGAAATGCAAGACGTCTGGGGAGTAAAGATCTGGGAACTGCTCCGGTCCTGACCATAACCTATTGTACCAATACATCGGCTTCCATTACTGAAACTGCCTGTGACAGCTACACTTCACCCAGTGGTATTTTGTTCACAAACTCTGGCATTGTAAATGACACCATTTCCAATGCTGCTGGCTGTGATTCCATCCTCGTGATTGACCTCACGGTTGAGCAAAGCAGTACCGCCAGCATCGTGGAGAATGTATGTGGCAGTTACACCGGTCCGAGCGGGATGGTATTTACCCAGTCTGGTATGGTCACTGACGTCATTCCCAATGCGGCGGGTTGTGATTCGACCATCAGCATTGATTTGACAGTCAATACTGTAAACATTGGGGTAAGCGCTACTGATAGCAGCTTACAGGCTGATGCGATGGACGCTACCTACCAATGGCTTGATTGTGAAGCCAATCAGGCGCCGATTGTTGGTGCGACCATGGCTGAGTTTGTGATTGATGACAATGACATCCGCCAATTGGCAGTTGTGGTTACCCAGAATGGCTGCGTCGATACCTCAGAATGCATCTTGATATCCACAGTTTCTCTTGAGCAAGCTGCGATTACCGAACAAATCAAGCTTTTTCCCAATCCCAGCCAGGGACAAGTCTCCATTGATGTTGGATCTTTGGGAGAAGTATCTGTAAAGGTATTCAATCTGCAAGGGCAATTGGTGTATGAGCAGGAAAAGATACAGGGCCCTCTTTATCAATTAGAACTCCCACAGGAGACTGGGATCTACTTGATCCAACTGAGCATTGAGGATGAGATTGCTTCTTTCCGTTTGCTACGCGAGTAAATCATTTCGCACCTTTTCCTTTCCCGGGCAGATCCTTAATCGATCTGTCCGGGATTTTTGATGGGACATGCCTCAGAATATTTCAATTTTGCATGGTTCGCCACGAACGCCAAACAAGCATTTCGACTTTTCGGACCAACTGATACTCAGTCAGCGAGCACTTTTTTACCATACATTCATACAAGCCGTGTCAAACTTCAAAAAAACGTACCTTTACGTTGATTAAAGGATGTTCAGGTATCAGGAAGTATGACAGGAAAACAGCTCATTGTCTGGCTGAGTTGGATGATACTGCTGGTCGCCCCCAGCACGGCACAACGTTACGCATTCGCCAATCTCTCAGTTCAGGAGGGATTGGCCCAATCTCAGGTATTTGCCATGTTGGTAGACAGCCGTGGTTATATTTGGATGGGGACCAGAGGCGGGGGGCTCTGCCGCTACGATGGAAAACGATTCGAAATATTTACCCAGCGACAGGGGCTGATCAATAACTA
>JBCBZF010000488.1:0-5290 GCA_039815525.1 Bacteroidota bacterium
CGAATCCGCCGACCATTTCTTTTCAGGCACTGCCTCCAACGGCCAACTGTGTCCCTCCTACCCCTCTTGGAGGTTGGGTATTTGTTGCCTACGAAGAAGTTACGCCTCTTTGCCCGGATGCCTTGAATCCCCCGCCAGGTAGCAACTCAGTAACGGGTTGTGATGGCACAAATTTTAGTCCCCAGATTAATGGTGTGGGAGAAGCGGTTTTTTATCAGGATTACAACTTTTGTAACACAACCTGCGATTCCTTCGCGATTGAGTGGAGCGCTTGTTGTCGCAATGGAGCGATTCAGTCAGGATCCGCCAATGACGCCATTTACACAGGTGAAACAACGGTGGACCTTTCACTCAATAACTGTAATAGTTCTCCTACATTTGTCAATAAGCCGGTTCCATACATCTGTGCTGGTCAAACCTTTACCTTTAACCAGGGAGCAATTGACCCAGATGGAGACTCACTTTCTTATGAGTTGGGACCTTGCAATGCAAATGGAAACGGACCAGTTGGGTATAACATTGGGTTTTCTCCCGCACAGCCACTGGGATCAACCTGGAATGTCTCGATCAATTCTCTGACCGGCGACATCACCATGACGCCAAACCCAACCGGCTCTCAGGTAGTTGGCGTCATGTGTATAGTGGTGAAAGAGTGGCGTAATGGTCAGTTGATTGGTCAGGTGGTGCGAGACATGCAGATCACCGTCATTCCCAACTGTACCACCACCAACCCACAGACTGGTGGCATTCAAAATGTAACGATTGGACAGGACAGCGTCCCTGGCACTCCACTCTCGTTCAATGAGGCGAGGGTTTGTCCTGGGGTTGAAATTTGTTTTGACGTACCGGTTATCAGCCAGGATACTTCACTTGATTACACCATCACCTGGAATCAGGGCATTCAGGGCGCAAGCTTTACGGATGCCAATGATCCCACCATTACCAATATCATTTCCGGAGACGAACCAACTGCAACCTTCTGCTGGACGCCTCCATTAAACGCGGATGGTGCGTATTTCTTTGTTGTCTCAGTAAATGATGATGGCTGCCCGGTACCTGGCTTCAACCAGTTTACCATCATTGTCTATGTAGATGATGTCCTGGCAACTTCCAATGGCGTAGGGGTCTACACCAGTTGTAATGAAATGGAACTGGTGGCTTTGCCGCAATCCACCATGCCCAGTCCTTATGCCAATACCTTCACGACATTTAACTGGTCTGGAAATGGTAACCTCAATCTCAACCCGGGTATCAATGATTCGGCATTCTTCCATTTATACCCGGCACCGGATACCTATTTCTATGATCTTTTCATACAAGATACTTTTGGGTGTACGTCCAACATACCTGGGATCGTCATTCTGCCTGGCGGTGTTACAGCCGATGCGGGACCAGATGTAACCATCTGCTCGAATTTCAATTTCCCATTGGGAACGCCGGCTCTGCCAGGTCAGTTTTACAGTTGGTCGCCAGGTACAGCTCTGAGTGATCCCCTCGTGGCGCAACCTACTTTCAGCTTCCCCAATACAGGCATCGTTCAGGACACCATCAATTATATTGTAACAGTAACGGACAGCGTCTGTACCACAGTTGATTATACGACAGTCATTGTTAATCCAACCTTGCAGACCAGTATTTTCCCGGCAACGCCGACCATTTGTATTGGAGATACGCTGCAATTATTTGCAACCGGAAATATTGGTCAGGGCAATACCTATCTCTGGAGTACCGGTGATACCTCAGAAATGATTAACGTCGCGCCAACGCAGAACACGACCTATTCGGTGGTTACCTTCAACAATGGCTGCTCCAGTGATGAAGTATTTGTAACGGTCAATGTCCAACAAGGCCCGCCAGCACAGATTATCGGCGACCTCAGGATATGTCCAGGTAGTTCCACAACACTCACCGCAGCAGGTGCGAATACCTATGTGTGGAGTGCCGGTGGCTTTACCCAACCGAGTATTACGATCACGGATATCAACCAGGATTCGACCGTTTCTCTGATTGGTTTCGATGCACAGGGATGCCCCGGCGCACCGGCAACCGTGGTTATCAATCCTTACGAGGCCCCTGTGTCTAACTTTGGTGCGCCGGCACTTTGCGAAGGATTGGTTACAACATTCTCAGATAGCTCTTCCTCAACAGATGGGCTGGTGGTTTCCTGGGATTGGGATTTTGGAGATGGCAATGGTTCCATTGATCAAAATCCTGATCATACTTATGCAAACTCCGGAACCTATCCGGTCAGTCTTGTGGTCACCACCAATAATGGCTGCTCAGACACCCTACAGCAGAACATCGTTGTTGACCCGATTCCAACTGTAGACTTCACATTTACTGATGTCTGCGAAGGAGGGCCAAACTTTTTTGTCGACAATTCGACCATTGCCGCTGGCGGCACGATCGTTGATCGTTCATGGGATTTTGGCGATGGCTCCGCTCCAGGTAGTGGCACGGCATCCAGCCATGTCTACACGGTTTCAGGTTTCTACAATGTTACCCTGACCGCCACAACCAATACGGGCTGTACAAACTCATTCACCAAGACCGTGTTTGTTCACCCCAACCCAATCGCAGACTTTGAAGTGATCAGTGCCTGTCAGGACAGTCTGGTTCTTGCATCTACCTCTTCAGCAGTCGGTGGAGACCTGGACTATATTGTTTCCCAGAACTGGAACTTTGGTGATCCATCCAGTGGCGCGTCCAATACGTCAAATCTTTTGCGACCAACGCATGTATATGAGACCGCTGGCACCTATACCATCACGCTTACCGTTACAACCAACAATGGCTGTACATCCAATGTCCAGCGTGAAGTAGAAGTTTTCCCTGCACCTGCAGCAAACTTTACCGTGGCAGACCAATGTGAAAATACCGCCACGCAATTCCTCGACAATAGCCAAACCAATCCTGCTACCCCTGGTACTGCGTATTGGTGGGATCTGGGAGAAGGGACAACTGGTACGACGCAGGATTTTGCGCACTTCTTTAATCGAACTGCAGGTCCTGGTACCTATACGGTAACGCATGCAATCACCACCACTGCCGGTTGTGTGGATACCATTCGTGAAGAAGTGATCATTTTCCCTGCCCCACAGTCGCGCTTCCAGGCTGCAAAGGTATGCTTCGGTGATACCATGCAGTTTATGAATCGGACAGAAATTGTTACGGGTGAGGTGGTCAGTTATCTGTATGATTTTGCCGATGGAACCACTTCCCCACTTGAGGATCCTGAACACTTTTACGCTGCGCCTGGCCAATATCTGGTGAATTTGACGGCAGTTTCAGATTTGGGCTGTACCAACAGTTGGGATCGGACAGTCGAAGTATTCGATCTCCCCAATATCACCCAAATCACAGAAGACAGCATTTGCTTTGGAGCGCAGGCTTTCCTCGTGGTATCTACCTTGCCGGATGTGAGTGTACGCTGGTATGCGAATGTGGATGATCAAACACCTTTCTTTGAAGGCAATGCCTATGTCACTCCTCCACTGCCATTTGGCACCACTTATTTCGTCGAACCAGTTGGTTCTGAGCTTGGATGTGTCAACACCCGTCAGCCGGTCAACGCCTACATTTATGATGCAGAGGAGCTGGAAATTCTTGCGGACAATGATGTACTCGAATTGCCACTAAGCATTGTCAATTTCAGTACGGCCTCCAGCATCGGCTTATCCGAATATCAGTGGAGCTTTGGGGATGGCAATACGTCCATCCTGGCTGACCCAAGCCATGAATATCAATTCCCGGGTAAATTCGTTGTAAGCCTGAAAGCAGTTGATGCCAACGGATGTGAAATTGAAGCCACGCGGGTCATTGAAGTGAAAAAGATCTTTGGTGTTTCCCTGCCATCGGCCTTTAGCCCCAATGATGATGGTGTCAATGACACCTATCGGATTGGTTACAACAATATTGACGACTTCCAGATCCAGATTTTCAACCGCTGGGGCCAAAAAGTCTATGAATCACAATCTCCAGACTTTGAATGGAATGGACGTGATAAGGACCAACAGGCGGTACAGGAGGGCGTTTATGTTTTCATGGTCCAATACACTGACCTCGATGGCAACTCCTATGATGAAAGTCGCACCATCACGCTGATTCGATAGTCAGCCCGGTGCATACAATAAAAAATCAGCAGCTGAATGTTCAGCTGCTGATTTTTTTATTGGGATGAATTACACCCACAGGGTTTGGGACACTATACTTCCTTACGAAGACGAGCCACCGGAACCCCAAGTTGCTCACGATATTTCGCGACGGTCCGGCGGGCGATGTTATAGCCTTTGCCTTTGAGCATCGCAGCAATTTTATCATCAGACAATGGCTTGCGCTTGCTTTCAGCTTCGATGATCTCTTCGAGTGCTTTTTTCACTTCCCGGTTAGACACCATGCCATCTTCGGTCTCAATTCCCTCTGTGAAAAAGAATTTGAGTGGATAAATGCCAAACTCAGTCTGCACATACTTGCTATTTGCAACCCGGCTGACGGTCGAGATGTCCATCTGAATTTCCTCCGCAATATCTTTCAGAATCATGGGGCGAAGCTTCTTTTCGTCCCCACCGCTGATGAAGAATTCTTTCTGCTTGGCAGCAATGGTCTCCATGGTATTGAGCAATGTAAACTGGCGTTGACGGATTGCATCAATGAACCATTGCGCTGCTTCCAGTCTTTGTTTCACAAAGTCCAGGGTCTCTTTGATCTTGGCGTTTTTCTGCTCCTTGTGAAAGCCTTTGTATTCCCGGTACATGTTGACATAGTTGCGGCTGACCCGAAGATCGGGAGCATTGCGACTGTTCAGGCGGATGTTGATCTGACCATTTTCCGTGGTCAGAATAAAATCCGGGATGATGTATTCATGCTTGACGATCGATTGTGATTCGCCCGGTTTGGGATTGAGTTTTTTGATGATCTCATACACATCTTTCAACTCTTCTTCCCGAATGCCCAATCTGGAGCGCAGTTTCGAAAAGTGTTTTTTCTTAAACTCTTCGAAATATTTCTCAATGATGATAATGGCCAGATCATTGAGGCGGGATTTATCTTTGCGTTTTAATTGCAGCAACAGGCATTCCTGCAGATTGCGTGCCCCTACGCCTGGTGGATCAAAACGCTGGATGTTCAACAAAATCTCCTCAACATCTTCTACCCGAATCGACAAATTCTGGCGAAAAGCCATGTAGTTGACAATGGCTTTGATCGGATCAACCTTTCCTCTCCCCCGCAAATAGCCGTCCTCATCAATGTTGCCAATGATGTGTTCTCCGATCAACATTTGGGTTTCGTC